>JAFYUX010000187.1 GCA_017549385.1 Bacillota bacterium | reverse complement strand
TCCAGGTACAACAATGCATAATACGCTCATAAGAACAAGCGGAACTACAGCAATCTTTGGGCTCTTAATGAAATACTTAAGCCCAAGTGCACCGAAAAGTGCTGGTACTACATTGTTAAATGCAGGCAGTAATGCTTCCTGCTGAAGAATTGGCTGAAGAGGTACAAGCAGAACTACACCAGCTAAGATTACAAACATTGTAACGATTGCACTTGTTGCTACACTGAGTGTAGATACGATTTCGTGTTCTGGTGTGCCGTTTTCTGTACCTGCAATTTCCTTTGAGTTCATAACACATGGAATCTTCATGTTTGTTACGTTACCTGTAAGGAATGAGAGATAGCTGCCGCCAACGCCAAGCATAGGTGCATATACAAGGAACTCAATTATAGAAACTGGAATATAAATTGAGCCTACCTTTGCGATACCTTCCAGAAACCCCTTAAGATCAGGGGATACATTGTTTACAGATCCTATAAAAAATGGAACAGCAAGCATAAGAAGTGCTGCAATAGTAAGTGTCACTCTGCCGAGTCTGTGAAGACCTTTGTTGAAATCTTCAAAAAATGCTTCTTTTTCAGCTACTGTATTTACAGTGTTTTTGTTCTTTGTCATCTCAGCACCTCCTTTACACTAACATATTGATGCCTACAGCACCTGCCATAGCTACGAGCATGCTTGCAGCAAGGCTGTAGTTTTCAAGTCCCAGCATATTTTTCTTCTGGATTAAATATTCAAATACTGACATAGCAGCTGCTGCCATGCCTGCAACTGCAAGTGGCATCCAATCAGCGCCGCCACCTGGCATGAGCTTACCAATATAAGAACCGATATATGCTGCACATAGACCAACAAACATCGCTGTAGTCGCATGTGCACCGAAACCAGGCTTACTTTCACCTGCATTATCAGTAATTTTAGGCTTTGAATTAAGCTTTCTTGTATATCTCTTAAGGAAGAAAATACAACATACTACACCACCAAGAATACCCACAGTCATAACAAGTGCAATCGTAACAAATGCCTCAATATTCAGTTCACTGAGAGTAAGACCACTGAGACCAACACTCTGTGCTGCGATTTCTGCTACGTTAAGTTCATACTGAAGAGCACCGATAACAGAAAGTCTCAGCCATGATAAAGGTACACCGAGAGTACCACTTAGAGCGATTACACCTAAAAGAATACTGATTGATGGAAGAAGCGTAAATGTTGCACTGGCATTCATAGTCTTTTTGAGAAGTTCTTTATCCATTCCAATAGCAAGACCTGCTCTAAAGCTCTTGATAAGGAATACAACACACATTAATGTGATAAAAAGAAGAACAGCTGCAACGACAAGATAAAAAATGCCTGAATTTACAACAGCAAGATAATTGTTCATCTGCAAAATCCTTTCGTTTTTAATATTTTGATGGCGGAGCCATCGGGATTTATAAAATCTATTTAAACCGTAGAAAACCCCTGCACAAGAATGAGCAGAGGTTTATGGAATTATTTACTTAATAATGAAACGAGTTTTTCTATGCTCTCTTCGATTGCGAGACCTTCGGTCTCAAGAGTGATATCTGCGTATCTTTCGTACATAGGAACTCTGTAGTTGTAGAGATCACGAATAGTTTCGCCTGGTTTCATTGCGATACCACGTGTTTTGATGTTGTTTAATCTCTTTTCGATCTCTTCGCAGGAAAGCTTGATATATACTACTTTGCCGATAGATCTGAGGTGCTGCATTGCAGAATCGCTGTATATAGCGCTGCCACCAGTTGCAATTACAGTGTTTGTAACATCAACAGACTTAAGGACTTCTTCTTCAAGCTTGAGGAATGCCTCTATGCCTTCTGTGTCTATAATATGCTGGAGTTTACCCTGAGCTTTTTCCTGGATAAGAAGATCTGTATCTACGAACAACATGCCTAAAGTCTTGGCAAGTACTACACCTAATGTACTTTTACCACTACCTGGCATACCTGTTAAAATCAAATTACTCATGTTTTATTACCATAAAAAACCGGAGCAGTAAAATGCTCCGGTTTATTAATATCGATACAATATGCTGTTATCTATATTATTCAGCAGCTTCTTCAGCAGCTACTTCTTCAGCTGGAACTTCAAGAGTTTCCTTGATGCTTAAGCTGATTCTCTTCTTAGATTCGTCGATTTCGAGAATCTTAGCAGATACTGCCTGACCGATGCTGATTTCGTCAGCGATATTTGTAACTCTCTTAGCAGCGATTTCAGAAATGTGTACGAGACCGTCGAGACCTGGTTCGAGTTCTACGAATGCGCCGTATTCCTTAATCTGAACAACCTTACCTTCTACAACCTGACCAACTGCATACTTTTCGTTGATTACAGACCATGGTTCTGGTGTGTTCTGCTTGAGACCGAGAGAGATCTTACCCTTTTCTTCGTTCATAGAGAGGATCTTAACGTTAACCTTCTGACCGATTTCGAGAGCTTCCTGTGGGTGTCTGAGCTTGCCCCAAGAAATTTCTGAAATGTGGAGAAGACCGTCAATACCACCGATATCTACGAATGCACCGTAATCAGTGAATCTCATTACAGTACCATCTACTGAATCACCAACATTGAGTGCTGCCCAGATTTCAGTGATCTTCTTGCTCTTTTCTTCAGCAAGGTAAGCCTTGTGAGAGAATACAGCCTTGTTTCTCTTCTGATCAACTCTTGTAACTCTAACTGGGAGAGTCTTACCGAGGAATTCGTCAGCCTTTTCTACGTATCTGTCGTTTAACTGAGACATAGGAATGAAGCCAGAAACTTCCTTGTATGTAGCGATAACGCCGCCCTTAACTTCCTTAACAACCTTAGCGTTAACGAAAGCCTTTTCTTCGTAAGCCTTGATGATTTCATCCCAATGTTCGCTGATTTCAACCTTCTTACGAGAGAGTAAGATGTTGCCATCGCCATCATCGTTCTTTAATACCTTAGCTTCAACGACATCCCCTACCTTGAAGAGAGATTCTATATCCTGATCTGGTTCAAGTGCGATCTCATCCTTAGGAATAATACCGTCTTTCTTGCAGCCTAAATTCACAT
>JAFYUX010000186.1 GCA_017549385.1 Bacillota bacterium | reverse complement strand
GTCAGCGGGTTATACTGACCAGCAGATCATCATTATCGCTTCTCTCATCGAAGAAGAAGCAAAGCTTGATAACGAAAGACCACTCGTTTCAAGTGTAATTTACAACAGACTGACAAAGGGTATGAATCTCCAGTTCTGCTCAACAGTTCAGTATGCTTTAGGAAAACACAAGGAAAGACTTTACTATTCAGATCTTGAAATCGATTCACCATATAACACATATAAGGTGGCAGGTCTTCCGGCAGGCCCAATCTGCTCACCGGGCAAGGCGTCTATTCAGGCTGCATTAAATCCGGAAACAACAGATTACCTGTATTTCGTAGTATCTTCAGCCGGCGACGGATCTCACAACTTTGCTGCAACAGGCGATGACTTCAGCAGCTACAAGGATGAGTATCTCGCGTCTCTGGCGCAGTAGCAGGTGACCTATCATGATGCGAAATGACATAATTATCAACCAGAAGGTAATAGATTACCTTTATACACTTTATCATCCGTTAAACGACCGTTTAGAGGCCTTCAGAAAGGAAGCAGAGGCTCAGCTTATTCCTATCATCCTCAAGGACACAGAACAGTTCCTGGATATGATGATCAAGCTTGTGAGACCAAAGCGTATTCTTGAGTTTGGTACAGCAGTAGGATATTCAGCATGTTTCTTTGCTGAGTCTGCAGGTCCTGATGCTCAGATTGTTTCTCTCGAGTACAACCTGGACATGTGCCTCAAGGCGGCAGAAAACATCGAACGCATGGGCTATTCAGAGCAGATTCAGATTATCCCTGGTGATGCCCGTGAGTCCATTAAGAGACTTCAGGGTCAGTTCGATATGGTATTTATCGATGCTGGCAAGAGCCACTATCTGGAGTTCTGGGAAGGTATCCTTAAAAACTGCCACCCAGGTACAGTAATCATCGGCGACAATGTTCTCATCAGAGCAAAGGTTTGTTCAGATGATCTTGATCCAAAGGGCAAATTCAGAACAAATATCCGCCACATGCGCGAATTCTTAGAATTCATCACAACTACAGACACTGCGACATCTTCTGTATTCTCAGCAGGTGATGGCATCTCTGTTTCAGTGCTCAAGTAAATTACGGATCGCTCCGCGAACATGTCGGCGGAGCCGTCCAGAACATATATAGTTGTTTAAACATTAGGAGAAAAACAATGAAAAAAATGGAACTTCTGGCACCTGCAGGTGACCTGGAAAAACTGAAGATCGCCATTGATTACGGTGCAGATGCTGTTTATTTTGGCGGCGAAGCATTTGGCCTCAGAGCAGGCGCAGGCAATTTCACAGTTGACCAGATCAGAGAAGGTGTAGAATATGCTCACGCAAGAGGACGCAAAGCCTACATGACAGTAAATATCTTTGCTCACAACGAAGACATCGAAAAGCTTGCTCCTTATCTCGAAACAATCAAGGATATTCCGATCGATGCATTTATAGTTTCAGATGCAGGCATCATCGCTGTATTTAAAGAAGTTATGCCAGATGCAGAGATTCACCTCAGCACTCAGGCAAACACAACAAACTACATGACAGCAAAGTTCTGGATGAACCAGGGCGTAAAGCGTATCGTTTCTGCAAGAGAAATGTCTTTTGAGGAACTCCGCCAGTTTAAGGCAAAGGTTCCTGAAATGGAAATCGAAACATTTATCCACGGTGCTATGTGTATTTCATACTCTGGTAGATGCCTCCTCAGCAACTTTATGGTTCAGAGAGACGCAAACCAGGGCGCATGCGCACACCCATGCAGATGGAACTATGCACTCATGGAAGAAAAGCGTCCAGGCGAATACTTCCCTGTAGACGAAGACGAACGCGGCACATACGTGTTCAACTCAAAGGATCTCTGCATGATCGAACACATTCCAGAAATGATCGAGTCAGGCATTGCATCCGCAAAGATCGAAGGCCGTATGAAGACAATCTTCTACGTTGCAACTATCGTTAGAGTGTACAGAGAAGCTATTGATTCATACTACGCAGATCCAGAAAACTACAAGTTCAAGCCAGAATGGTTAGAAGAACTCACAAAGGTAAGCAACCGTCACTTTACAACAGGTTTCTTCCTTGGCAAGACAGACCAGAGTTCTCAGAACTATGAGTCAAGCGCATACATCCGCGATTACGACTTTATCGGTATCGTTCGTTCATATGACGAAGCCTCCGGCTACGCTATGGTAGAGCAGAGAAACAACTTTAAAGCAGGCCAGGAAATCGAAGTATTCGGTCCAGGCAGTGCTGGTTTCTTTACTCAGGTTATCGATGAGATGTATAATGAAAAGGGAGAAGCAATCGAAGTTGCTCCACACGCTCAGCAGCTTGTAAAAGTAAAGATGCGTTATCCTGTAGCAGAAAAGTACATGCTCAGAAGAAAGAGATAATATCAAGTGACCGCTCTGCAACAGCAGGCGGTCATTTTTTTGCAGGGTTAAAGATTATGGGAAAAGAAAAAAGAAAAAAACTGAATATGCAGGATTATCTGGACTGGCGAGGCGATCTCACTTTCAAACAGGACAGATTTAACGAAGTAGACGGTATTATCATGTCTGTTCTTACTTACATAAATCTGGATTGCGTAAAAGGTGACAATGTAAAGACCCTGTCAGAGGTTGTTCAAATTCTCATGGCACTTCCAGATGATATTAAATATGACGGCACAAATGTAATAAGACCATCGGTTGAAACAGCAGTAAAAGCTGCCCGCAGCAGAAGATTCAGAGATGTTTTGGTATCTGATTTCAGATCAGAAATCGACGAAGTAAAAGAAATCCAGTTTGCGGCAGTTACTTTTACTATGCCGGATAACACTATTTTTGTAGCATTTAGAGGTACAGACAACACTATCGTAGGCTGGAAAGAAGACTTTAACATGTCTTTCAACGAAAGCGTCCCTGCTCAGCAGGCGGCTGCAGTATATCTGGCTGATATGGCAAAAAAGTATGACAAACCAATCCGTACAGGTGGTCACTCAAAGGGTGGCAATATTAGCGTATGGGCGGCAGCAAATCTTACGGCAGACCAGCAGGAAAGGATTATTGCAATTTATAACAACGATGGCCCAGGCTTTACAAAAGCATTTCTGTCAAGTCCGGGATATCTGAATATCCGCAGAAAAATCCACTCATTTGTACCAGAGTCATCTATTATCGGTGTTCTTATGGACTATGATGAGTATGTTACAATTGCCAGCTCAAGCCCTTCTGTTGCACAGCATATGCCGGCATCATGGTTGGTATCAGGTCCGCGTTTTGTCAGAGCAAAAGCCAGAACAAAATCAGGTGATCAGCTGGAAAAGATTGTTCGCAACTGGAAAGACGAACTTACAGAAGAAGAACGTCGCGAGTTTATAGACGCAGCCTACGGCATTATCGCTTCATCAAACGCCAAAAAGCTGGATGACTTTGACGGCAACCGTATCAAGTCTATACTGACGATGCAAAAAAGTTACAAGAACATGGATCCTGAAAAGCAAAAGCTTCTGCTTAACGGTCTCACAAAAATGATTTCAGTAGCTACTCCAGACTGGGAAATCAAAGAAGATTCCATTCCAGGAAACATCAAAAAACGTCTTCTCAAAGTAAATGAAACAAAAGAACACCTCATCAGCAAAGGTCAGAGATTTATCATCAGAAAACAAAATCACGAAAAATGATCCCATTGAAATCATATACCAATAAATTAAAAGCATAAAAACGACGCCTCCGGCGACATCAAGTCGCTAGAGGCGTTTTTTTCATTTCTATATTTATTCTCCTTCTCTCCAGCCTTTGCAGACATCAATCCAGCAATCTGCATTTGAGTATTTTTCAAGTTCTTCGATTGTGAGTTCAATAGCGCTGTTGCTGCTGCCACATGCAGGATACATAGAAGGGAATCTTTTCATTGATTCGTCCAGGTAAACAGTTACTCCGTCATTGATGGCAAAAGGACAAACACCGCCAACTGCATGGCCGATAAGTGTCTCAGCCTGTTCTGGAGTGAGCATCTTTGCCTTTGTGTGGAACTGAGCCTTGTATCTAGGGTTGTCAATCTTTACGTCGCCTGCAGCCACGATGAGGATAGGTGCATCATCAACCATAAAAGAAAGTGTCTTTGCAATACGTGCAGGTTCGCAGCCTACTGCAGCTGCAGCAAGGTCAACTGTTGCACTTGATACTTCGAATTCCATTACGCGATCTTCCATATCGAACTGTCTGAAATATTCTTTAACTTTATCTATAGCCATAATTTCCTCCTGGATTGTTTAATTCGTATTGTCTATAACTGTAGCCCAATTTTAAAGGCAAGTCCAGTTTTTTTGTCATTATCAGATAGGTCACGAATATAGTTAGTCAGGAGGACAAACAGGGAATCAGATGAAATCAGTATTCTCTGAGATAAACATTATGAGAGCAGCAGAAGAGTACTTAAACAGAAAAAGGCAGGGACTGGAAACCATAATAGACAGAATGCCTGACGACATTGCTAGAAGTCTTAGGGGACTGCCTGTAAAGATATCTGATCAGATGGAAGAGATAAGATTTAGAGCTGGAAAACCTGTAAGAGTTTACAGCGGCGGAAGAGAATATGAAGTGGTGAGACAGGCAGATAATCGAATCTCGTACGATGAGATTCAGAAAATATTTAATCTTTTAATGCATCATTCGGCTTATACATACCAGGAAGAAATCAGAAAAGGATACATCACTTTAGATGGGGGACACCGGGTAGGAATATGCGGTCGCGTCATATGTGACGGTGACAAGGTTGTATCTGTGAGAGATGTATCTTCTATAAACATCAGAAGAGGATGCGAGTATCCTGGTGTTTCTGACAGCCTTATACCGTATCTGACTGACAGCAGAGGAATTATAAGAAACACCATACTTATATCACCGCCTAAATGTGGAAAGACGACTGTATTGCGAGACATCGCACGAAATATAAGCAACAAAGGATATAAGGTGGGAATCTGCGATGAGAGGTCGGAGATTGCAGGATGCTATGGCGGGGTGCCTGCTTTTGACGTGGGGATGAGGACTGACATTCTTGACGGGTGCCCGAAATCGGTTGGGATAGATATGCTGATCCGAGCCATGTCGCCAGATGTTGTGGTTGTGGATGAGATCGGATCAGGGGAGGACGCGCTGGCTGTGGAGAGGGCTTCCGTAGCTGGAGTTTCTATCATTGCCACGATGCACGGCAGGTCTTTTGAAGATGTATTGATTTCACCTTTAGGAAAGTTTTTAAAGAATGGAACCTTTACCAGGATTGTAATCTTGTCGGCGGAGCCGACGCCGGGAACAGTTGCAGATATAAGGAACAGCGCAACTATGAGCCTCGTTTCTGAGCCTGAAATGGTGTGGAAGGAGTGAGAGCATGGAAAGATTAATGATTGCAGCATTGATGGTGATAGCTGGGATATGTGCAGGAGTGTGGAAGTCTAATCAGTTGACAAAGCGGCATGAACTGCTAGGTGGAATTATAGATGGGCTAAATTATATGGAAAATGAAATCTATTATACCAGAGAGCGTTTGGACAGGGTTGTTGTAAGAGTTGCAGAAATGTCAGATGGAGAAGCTTCTGAATTTTTTAAGGTGTTTGC
>JAFYUX010000185.1 GCA_017549385.1 Bacillota bacterium | reverse complement strand
TGCCGGGTACTATCGACAACGATCTTGGTTATACAGAAAAAACTATCGGCTTTGATACTGCGGTAAATACAGTGGTATCGCTGCTGGGCAACATACGTGATACATCATCTTCACACGGCAGAGCTACTGTGGTGGAAGTTATGGGGCGTCACTGTGGTGATATTGCGCTCAATGCTGGTCTTGCGGCCGGTGCGGAGTCTATTCTGATCCCGGAAAAGCCTTATGATCTGGATGCAGTTTGTGAAAAGATGCTGGCAGGTAAAAAGCGTGGCAAGCTTCATAGCATCATCATGAAGGCAGAAGGTGTTGATATCAGCACCGAAGAACTTGCGAGAGTTCTTGAGGAACGTACTGGCATCCACACTCAGACTGTTGTACCTGGATATATTCAGAGGGGCGGTTCGCCAACGGCAGCGGACAGAATCCTGGCATCCAAGTGCGGCAGCAGAGCTGTAGAACTTCTCAGAGACGGCATATCTGGAAGAGCAGTGGGTATTAGAGGAACAGAGATTATAGATGTTTCATTAGAAGAAGCCATTTCATCAGTAAATCCAGAAACTAATGACAGTAAACTTGCGGCAATGTTGTCAATTTAGTGGATTTCTGATATACTTAATTGGTTTTTTGGAACTTAATACAAAATTTAGATATAAAACGAAAATAATTTCAAACTTAAGGGGGACAAAAATATGTGCGGTATTGTCGGCTATATCGGCGACTCAAACGCTACGGACATCATTATTGATGGTCTCAAGCGCCTCGAATACAGAGGCTACGATTCCTCCGGAATCGCACTTAATATAAAAGATAAGGGTATCCAGGTAAGAAAGAAAAAGGGTCGTATCCAGAACCTTGAGGATCTTATTGCTCAGGAAAACCTTTATTCTAATGTAGGCATCGGTCATACAAGATGGGCTACACACGGCGAACCATCTGATGCAAATGCTCATCCACATACTGACATGAGCGGCAAGATTGCTGTAGTACATAACGGTATTATTGAAAATTACCTCACTCTCAAAGAGTGGCTCATAAACGAACATGGTGTTGTTTTCAAGTCAGAAACAGACACAGAAGTAATTGCTCACCTCGTAGGTGTATTTTATGATGGTGACATCGAAAAGGCTGTAGGCAAGGCTGTAGAAAAGATGCAGGGTGCTTATGGTATTGGCGTTATCTGTGCTGATGAGCCGGGAAAGATGGTGGCAGTTCGTAAGGACAGCCCGCTTATCGTAGGTCTTGGCCAGGGCTGCAACTTTATTGCATCTGACATTCCAGCGTTACTCAAGCATGTTCGTCAGATTTATCTGATTGAAAATAACGAAACTGTTATCCTTACAGCAAATGATGTAAAGATCTACAATGCTGATCACAAGCCTGTAAAGCGTGATGTATTCAACGTAACATGGGATGCTGATGCTGCAGAAAAAGAAGGCTACGATCACTTTATGCTCAAGGAAATTCACGAACAGCCAGATGGCGTAAGAGATACTCTCGTACGTCGTATGGACGAAAACGGTGAAATCGTTCTTGACGGCATCAACATGACAAAAGAAGAAATCGAAAGCTTCAACAAGGTATATATCGTTGCATGCGGTACTGCATATCATGCAGGTCTTATCGGCAAGTTTGCCATCGAAAAGCTTGCAAACGTAAGTGTTGAAGTTGACGTTGCATCCGAATTCAGATATAGAGATCCTTTCATTGACGATAAGACTCTCTTTATCGCAATCAGCCAGTCAGGCGAAACTTTAGACACTCTTGAAGCGCTCCGCGAAGCAAAGGCAAAGGGTGCAAGAGTTCTTTCAGTAGTAAACGTTGTAGGCAGCTCTGTAGCAAGAGAATCTGACGATGTATTCTACACTTGGGCTGGTCCTGAAATCGCAGTTGCTTCTACAAAGGCATATACTACTCAGCTTGTGTGCATGTACATGATCGGTCTTTATATGGGTCGCAAAAAGGGTACACTTTCTGACGAGTTATACAAGAAATACATCGACGAACTCTTAGCAGTTCCAGAAAAGATCAAAGAAGTTCTCAAGCAGGAAAAGAAGATCAAGAAGCTTGCTAAAAAGCTCTACAAGCGTGAGCAGGTATTCTTTATCGGCAGAGGTGTTGATTCAGCTGTTTCTTACGAAGCTTCTCTCAAGCTCAAGGAAATCTCATACATCAACTCATTTGCTATCGCTGCAGGCGAACTCAAGCATGGTACTATCGCGCTCATCGAACAGGATACTCTTGTAATCGCTCTTGCATCACAGGATAGACTTTTCGACAAGATGCTTTCAAACATTCAGGAAGTAAAGGCGAGAGGTGCTTATGTTGTAGGTGTTGCAAAGGAAAACAACACTTCTATCGAACAGCAGGCTGAAGATGTTATCTACATCCCAGAATGCATGGACGAAGTTACTCCTATCGTTTCTGTTGTTCCTCTCCAGATTCTTGCGTACTACATCGCAAAGCAGAGAGGCTGCGATATTGACAAGCCAAAGAACCTGGCTAAGTCAGTAACAGTAGAATAAGATTAAGAATTATAAAAGGGCTGCTTTGCTAAGCAGCCCTTGTTTTTTATATATTTACTTTATCTGCATAAAAAAATCATTTTTAGCTTTATCTTCTCTAATCATAGCCCTTATAGCTTCTACTGCCACTTCGATTGGGCCTTCTGTGTCGTGGACAATCGGGTTTGGTAAGCCAAGCTTTTCTCTTTCCTGGTTTGCAACTACAAGGAAGAGGGCACCTACATCAACGCGGAGATACTGGCCTACGATAAAGAGGGCAGCAGATTCCATTTCAGATGCGAGACAGCCCATTTTTACCCAGGCATTCCACTTGTTTTCAAGTTCGTAATTTACAGGCATGTCCTGTGGGCTGTGCTGACCGTAGAATGAATCTTTGCACTGAACTACGCCCAGGTGATGCTGCTTACCTAGTTTACGGGCAGCCTGAACCAGGTGGTTCGTAATACCAAAGTCAGCAACTGCTGGATATTCGATTGGGGCGTATTCTTTGCTTGTACCTTCGGCACGTACCGCACCGGTAGCGATAACGATGTCGCCACTCTGAACGTTAAGCTGCATGCCTCCGCTTGTGCCTACCCTGATAAACTTTTCGGCACCCAGGTTTGCAAGCTCTGTAATTGCAATAGCAGCAGATGGACCGCCGATACCTGTAGAAGTTACGCTTACTTTTTCACCTTCCAGATATCCTGTGTAAGTCACGTATTCGCGGGAGTCTGCCATGAGTTCGGCGTTATCAAAATGAGCGGCAATCTTTTCGCATCTCTTTGGATCACCGGGAAGGATAACATATTTGCCGACGTTACCGAGAGACAATCCAATGTGATACTGCTTGCCATCTTCGTTATATATAAGTTCGTCTTTTTTATTTACAACACT
>JAFYUX010000184.1 GCA_017549385.1 Bacillota bacterium | reverse complement strand
TTTGGGAACTAAAATCTGAAGATGATGAGGATGTGTCAGAAGAGTTTGAAGAGTTATCAGAGTTTTTATTAGAATTAGTTTGTTCTTGAAGTTTTTTAGTCAGCATTGAAATCATTTCACCTCTGTCAGAAGCAAGTGTTTCTCTGGCTTCTCTGAAATACTCATCTGTATTTTCCAGAATAGAAGCATCATCTGATGTCACCATACTTGTCTTCAGGTCTGTTTCAGTTATCTTTATGTCACTATTCTTATCTAAAGCTGCATCACCGGTACTATCTTCTCCAGCACCATTTTCCTGAGAGCTGCCCTTAATTGCCGTCAGATTTAAACTGTCCACCAACACATCTCCATTATGCTGATCCAGCGCATCCTCTTCGTACTGTTCGTAACCGGCAGAAACATTGAGATTATTATCACTCTGAATCTTATTATGTATCACTCCTACACAGCACACGAGAGCAATGATTCCTACAACAGCCACACCTCTTCGCACCTTCTTGTTCTCACCGTCAAACAACCTCTTAAATAACTTTTTCATCCCGCTCCTCCCTCACAACAAAGATCAATCTGCCCCGCTATTGTTCAGGTCATCTGTCATCTCAAACACAATCACGTCAGTAGGACTTATATTGCACACCGTAGCAACAGCTTCAACTATCTCACTTTTAATTACTGCATTTGCAGCACCATCAGCTACAACGATGACTCCGTCAACATCACTTGCACCAGGCTCCTCTTCAGTAAAAAGCGAACTGCTTTCATCATCGCTGCCCTTTATCATGACTTTGACATCACCTACACCAGCCATTGCAGCAAGTATATTTTCCAGCCGAATTTCATCACCAGTCTTTTCAGAAGTCTTGTAAGTATTGCTGCCTTCTTCACTGATAATACTGTTTCTGCCATCAGAATCAGTCAGCAGCACATTTGCCAGAATCAATGTAAAAACCAGAATCATCAATAATGCTACAGCCTGCTTTGCCAGTTTTGCCGATTTTTTATCACCGCCAAATATCTCTTTTATATTCTTCATTTTTGAGTCCTTTCTAGATATATTCCACCTGATGAAATATTATTCGCAAAACCAGATTTCAATAACTGCAAACCATGCCCCATCCATCTACCTCAACAGTTCTATCGGTGAAATCAGCACGCTTAGAAATATTATTGAAAACACAAAACTCAGAAATTTCTTCATACTTCCCGACGGCGCCGCCGACTCAAGAAACCCACATGCTGCAGCTACAAATACTACAGAAACAGTCCACTGGATAAAATAGTTCATAATCAACCTCCAGGAGCAAATTTAACCACTGTGCCGAAAAAGATAATAAACATCATGGATGATAACAGCAGCATGGATACAAGCATCATAGATGCCTGCCCCATATCTCCCATACAGTCCGCGATGCGGTCGTTGCCTGCCGGTTCCAATATTATTGCTGTTATTTTAAAGACTATGGTTATGAGCACTGCTTTTACTAAAGGAACCAATAGAATTATTATCAGAATTATAATTCCTGCTATTCCCACACCGTTTCTAACACTCCTGATGCATGTGAGAACCATTTCTAAAGAATCTGCTGTAAAACGCCCTACAAAGGGCACGAAATTATCGATAGAGTATCTAGCTGTATTGAGCAGTATATTGTCCGCAGATTTTGTCATCATACCCTGTATAACAGACAACCCTGAAAAAATAGTGATAAGAAAACCTGTACAAAATAATGCCCCGTTTCTCATAAACTGTGAAAGCTTTTTAACGTAATTCTTTTTGCTTACGCTGTTTACGATTACCAGAATGCAGGAGATAAAAACCAGAGGAAGCAGTATCTTTAAAACTATCGTTGAAAATGCAGTTACAGATCCAGACAAAACCGTATCCATCACCGTCCCGCTGGTAGCACCACCGGAAGCGACAGTCAGACCAAACACCACTGGAAATGAAACCAGCATCAGATCAGTCATAGCTTTTACTGCATCGTGACACACCAAATAAACTTCGTAAAAAGCTGACATTGAAATACCTGCTGCCATAAAAAGCGACACTACAGTTGCGGTTTCAGAAACAGTATCTGAACCAAATCCGTTAACTACAGCCGCCAGTAAACCTGTAATTATACATATAATCAACAGTTCACCGGCGAGTATCAAAATGTCGTTAAGTTCACCTAAAACTATGCTTTTTAATATATAGATAATCTTTTCAAAGGATATTATCTCTTTGCCAGTCAGCATATTGGTCACGATATCTTTTACGCTTACCAGGCTTTTCAAATCTTTTGGTATAAAATCATTGCAAAGGATAGCTTCCATACCTGACAAATCCAGGTTCCCCAGCTGTTCTCTAAATATGGACTCATAATCCAAATGCATCACCTCCATTCTGACAGAAGTACATCAATCATAGAGATGATAGAGGAAAACACAGGAAGAGATACATAGAGTATAAAGACTTTACCTGCCAGTTCTGTTTTTGATGCTATGCCGTTTTCACCTGCATCTTTGCATATCTGTGTCACAAAGTCTGTCAGGTATGCGATTGCCAGTATTTTAAGAAGAATGGGAAAATATGCTCTACCATATCCAGTCCTGTCAAAAAGATCTGAAACAAATCCGGTTATGTCCGATAATTGAGCAATAATCATGGTAAACAGGACTACTCCGCAGACTATAGATATATATACTGAAAACTCTGGTCTATAGGCCTTTACTGTCAGAGACAAAATGGCACCTGCAAGCCCTATGGCAATAATCTGAAACATACCTTTCTCCCTCTTCAGCTACAACATAAACAGTGTTTTTACTGTTGTAAAAAACTCACTTATCATTCCGATAATCATATATAAAACCACCAGAATCCCCGCCAGAGTAGTCATCATAGCCTGATCTTCTCTTCCAGCTCTTATCAGAACCTGATTTAGAACCGCAACGATTATGCCGATTGCTGCTATTTTAAATATCATATCTACATTGGCTTCCATTACTTCCCTCCGTTATCAGAACACCAGCATGGCACAGGCAGCACCTGCAGCAGCTCCAA
>JAFYUX010000183.1 GCA_017549385.1 Bacillota bacterium | reverse complement strand
TACATGGTGGTGACGAATATTCTACAAGTTACTGCAATGAAAGAAATATTGCAATGGTTACCATAATAGAAATCGATACTGGAAAAGTGATATGGCAGTTTGAAAAGGACACGAGAAAACCTGATGCAAATGTGTATACCAATGTGTTTGAGTTTAGCCAGGTTAGCGCAGAAAACGGAAAGATGTCTCCGGTGATGTATGAGACAAAGATTCAGCTTTCTTCAAATTTTAACCTGCAG
Organism: Bacillota bacterium; assembly: GCA_017549385.1. Classification (GTDB taxonomy): domain Bacteria; phylum Bacillota; class Clostridia; order Peptostreptococcales; family Anaerovoracaceae; genus RGIG7444. Next base: position 2,412 of record JAFYUX010000183.1, on the reverse strand, counting down.
GATGAGTACTACATATTAGAAAAACTGGCTGCCACATGTTTTGCTCTGAGATTCTGGGTTTATCCGATAGGTGTGATTTCCTTTATAACCATGATTGCAACCTTTGTATATCTCATGAGCGCTTCCGGCCGTAGACCGGACAGCACAGAGGTACATCCTGGATGGGGTACAGCAGTTCCTTTTGATATAACTACTGTGGCTGCAGGTGGTGCTTCAGTTGGACTAATATATATATACGAAGAAATGTTTTATTACGCACCTGTCTGGGCACAGATGCTTGGTATTTGCGGAATGGCCATGGCAATGTCCTCTATGCTTCTTGGATGGTGCATGAGTTTTGCTCTCCGTATCAAGCTTGGCAAGTGGTGGAAAAACACTGTTGTATATTACGCTCTGGTTTATTCTTTTAGAGCAGCGAAAGCTGTTGGCAGAGCCATCGGAAGGTTTATAGGTATGATTCCGCTGGTGTGGCGTACCATAATTGCACTTGCAATAGTGGCCGTTGTAGAAATTGTGGTTATTCTGGGAACAGAATACGACATAGGATTGCTGGTGGTTTTATGGTGTGTTGGAAAGGTGATTCAGATACCGCTGGTGCTTTACATAGCAATCACATTGAAAAAGCTTAAAAAGGGCGGGGATGCTCTTGCTGAAGGTGATCTCAGTTATGTGGTAAACACAAAGCACATGTTATGGGATTTTAAGGGGCATGGCGAAAATCTCAACAGCATTGGTGCCGGCATGAACCGTGCCGTAGAACAGCGACTCAAGAGCGAGCGTATGAAGACTGAGCTCATCACAAACGTTTCTCACGACATCAAGACACCGCTGACTTCTATCATTAATTATTCAGACCTGATCTGCAAAGAAGAGTGCAATAACGAAAAAATCACAGAATATGCAGATGTACTTCATCGCCAGTCAGAACGACTCAAGCGCCTTATTGAAGACCTGGTGGAAGCATCAAAAGCTTCAACTGGAAATCTGGAAGTAAATCTCACTTCTTGTGAAATCGGTGTAATGCTGACTCAGACGGCAGGCGAGTATGAGCAGAAACTTGATAGTGCAGGTCTTGAACTCATCACCACTCAGCCCGAAAAACCCGTGGTAATAATGGCTGACGGCAGAAGACTCTGGAGAGTCTTTGACAATCTGATGAACAATCTCATCAAATACTCCATGCCAAACACACGAGTTTACCTGACTTTGGAAGAAACAGCCGGTGAAGCCATCATTTCATTTAAGAATATTTCAAAAGCTCCTCTCAATATTTCAGCAGAAGAGTTAATGGAAAGATTTGTTCGTGGCGATGCGTCCCGCAACACGGAAGGAAACGGCCTTGGCCTTTCTATCGCAAGAAGCCTCACTGAACTTCAGGGTGGCAAGATGGAAATTACAACAGATGGAGATCTCTTTAAAGTTGTGCTGAGATTTCCGGTTATACGATAAGAATTAAATAGGGGTTTTGCATAAATACATCTTCCTGAATATTTGTGAAACATAAAGGACTCTGGGCACTGATTTATAAAGTGTCCAGAGTTATTTTGTTTTTTGATCCCGGAGGGATCGGGAATTTAGGAAAAATTTTCTTCCAATTATCAAAGTGTTGTAATTGCAAAAGTAATAAATGTTTGAAGGGATATAATATATGATATAATTACTTGACGTTATCAAAAAAGGAGGTCTCTATGAACAGCAAGACTACTAGAAAACTGACTTATGGTCTGTTTGTTTTAACTGCTCACGAAGATGGCAAGGACAACGGATGTATTATAAACACAGCGATGCAGCTTACTACCACACCAAACCGTGTGAGCATCGCAGTAAACAAAGAAAATCATACTCATGACATGATTATGAGAACAAAGAAATTTACTGTTTCTATCATCAGCGAAGATGCTGATTTTGAGCTCTTTAAGCATTTTGGTTTCCAGTCTGGCAAGGACGTGGACAAGTTTGCTGACTTTAAGGATTGCAAGCGCGGTCACAATGGTCTCAACTACATCACAAAGGGTACAAACGGTTTTATCTCTGCGTGGGTTCAGGAAACTGTTGATCTCGGTACACACACTCTCTTTATCGGTGGAGTGACTGATATGGAAGTTCTCAGCGAAGTTCCTTCTGTGACATATGCTTACTATCAGAGCGATATCAAGCCAAAGCCACAGCCAAAGAAGTCTGAAAAGACTGTATGGAGATGCGTGATTTGCTCATACGAATACGAAGGCGAAACTATCCCTGAAGATTTCGTATGCCCGATCTGCAAGCACACAGTAGAGGATTTTGTTAAGGTTGAGTAGCGACCTTGAGGCAAAAAAATAAGTTAATGTGAGTTTAGATAACAAGAGTAATTAAGTTAGTTAAAAATGTTGAAGTTTAAGAAAAATGATATTTTACCGGCGGTGCTGTCGG
>JAFYUX010000182.1 GCA_017549385.1 Bacillota bacterium | reverse complement strand
GGGTTAACTGACATAACCAGTACCATATCCACGTCTTCAAGAACATACTCGATAGCTGAAACAGGTGTTGCAGGATTGAGAGCAACGCCAGCCTTTACGCCTTCGGCCTTGATAGCCTGAATAGTTCTGTGGAGATGTGTGCAGGCTTCTGCGTGTACACAGATAAACTCAGTCTGTGGTGTAACAAAGTCCGCATAATATTTGTCCGCATCTGCAATCATGAGATGCACGTCAAAAGGAAGGTTTGTCTTTCCCTGAAGGCTCTTCATAACAAGTGGGCCGATAGTGATGTTTGGAACAAAATGTCCGTCCATAACGTCCACGTGTACGAGATGAGCGCCTGCTTCTTCGATCATTTTTACATCCTGTCCGAGCTGAGAAAAGTCAGCTGAAAGAATAGATGGTGCCAGTCTTTTCATAAATAAATCCTCCAGATGCGTCTTAGTACTTTTTTCTTTCTCTTTCTCTGATTTCTTCGATTTGACTGCAGTAAGACTTGTATCTCAGTTCATGAATATCTCCTGCCTCGACCGCTTCGCGGACTGCACAGTCAGGCTCTGTGAGGTGTCTGCATCCGTTAAATCTGCATTGGCCTCTGTAGCTGTCTATGTCTGGGAAGAGAAACTGAAGATCAGCCTCATCTATGTCAGGTACATCAAATGATGTAAAACCTGGTGTGTCAAATACCATGCCACCAAAATCGAGATTGAAAAGTTCTACGTGACGTGTGGTGTGTTTGCCTCTCTTTGTCTTGTCGCTGACACTGCCTGTCTCAACATCAAGGTCTTTTCTGAGGGCGTTGAGTATAGTTGATTTGCCTACACCTGACGGACCTGCCAGAGCAGATTTTTTGTCCTTAAGGTGTGGAATCAGATCATCCATACCATGTTCTGAGTGCACATCGAGAAATACCAGTGGATATACTCCCTCATAAATCTCTCTGATTTTTTCTATATCTGATTCTGTTACAAGATCTTTTTTAGTAAAGCAGAGAACGATTTCTACGTCGTTCATTTCTGCCACAGCAAGAAACTTATCTACTACAACGAGGTTTGGCTTTGGATCAGCAAGAGCTGATACAACTACAAACTGTTCTACGTTTGCCACAGGGGGACGTATAAACTCGTTTTGTCTCTCATGTACTTTTATGATTACTGCCGTGTCACCGGAGGTGTCCAGATCGACTTCGTCGCCAACTGCGGGTTTAAAGTTTTTGTTTTTAAATACCCCTCTGGCTTTGCATTCGTGGACCTGTTCGCCGGTATCAACGTAGTAGAATCCTGCTATTCCCTTTACTATCGTGCCTTTTTTTATCAAGATAACTCTCCTGTTGTGAAGTTTGCATTCTTTTCCATCACGATTTCGTTATCGAAGATAACTCTTACTGTGCCTGTACCGTGGCCGGAAAGAACTACTGTTTCTGAGGCATCTGCTTTAATCCTCTGCTGATTGTTTACGATATAGTGGATACCGTAGTTGTCAGTCACTGTAACTGTGAGGATGAATACTTCGTTTTTAGCTGCACCATAGTCAATCGCCATTGCAATCTCCTGTGGTGTCGCAGATGTATCTACACCTGTACTGAGTACCAGGTCTACTCTTGTGCCTGACTGAACTTCTTCTTTTGCAGCAACGCTCTGGCTGATAACTGTGCCCTTTTCTGCAATGCTTTCTTCTTCAGTTACTGTACCGATGTTGAGACCGACTTCTTCCAGGGCTGCCTTTGCATCTTTTCTAGTCATACCTAAAAGATCAGGAACAGCAACCTTTTCGCCACCGCCAAGGCTGACAACAAATGATACTTCTGTACCTTCTGCCACTTCTGAGCCGGCTTCTGGTGTCTGACTGATAACTGTACCTTCTGGGAGTTCGCTCACTTCTTCTGTGATGCTGCCCATCTTGAGGTTATATACTTCGAGAAGCTTCTTTGCGTCTTCTTTTGGTTTGCCTACGCAGTTTGGTGTCTTTACCTTGTCTGCACTGTCACCTCTGCTGAGAATGATAGTGACTCTGTAACCCTTGCGGACTTCGTCGCCAGCTTCTGGATCTGTAGAAACTACTCGGCCAGACTCTATGTTTTCGCTGAGTACCGGAGTGCCCAGCTTGTAATCAAGACCCTTCGCCTCTAATATTGCAATGGCTTCTTCCTGTGTCATGTTTACGAGATCAGGAACTGAAATATCTGCTGCACTGAAAAGTGACACATTGTTTATAAGGAAAAGGCTCAGCGGAATTGCACAGATAAGAGCAAGTACAATACCGAGAATCTTTGAGCGCTTTTTCTTTTTCGCCTCGATCTGCATTCTTTTTGATTTTCTTGGTGTTGCAGGTGCAACTTCTGGTTCTGGCTCTGCCACATCTTCCTCAATAACAACAGGTTCTTCTTTTTCTGCAAACTCAGCTTCTAAATCTTCAAAGCTGAGAACATTTACATCTTCGCTCTTTGGCTGAAGCTTTTCATCTGACATGAGATTTGCAAATCCATAAACAGATGTTGCGCCGTCAGCAACCATAGCAATCTGATTTTCTGCGTTTTCCAGAGCTGTAATAAGCTCGTCAGCTGATGCAAATCTTTCGCCTGGAATCTTGCGTGTCGCCTTGAGAACGATAGCGTCCATAAGTGCAGACACTGTAGGATTTTCTAATGACGGTGCAGGTACTTCGCTGTTTATGTGCATCATGGCAACACTTACTGCATTTTCGCCGTCAAATGGAACATTGCCTGTGAGCATTTCGTACATCACGATACCAAGTGAATAGATATCTGAAGTAGCATCATAAAAAGTGCCCTTTGCCTGTTCTGGTGATAAATAGTGAACAGATCCCATAACTGCGGATGTCTTGCTGTTTACAATAGTGCCTGTATTTACAGCTTTTGCAATACCGAAGTCAGTGATCTTTACTGTACCCTCGTGATCCATAAGGATGTTATGAGGCTTTACATCTCTGTGAACGATTTTTTTCTTGTGAGCTGAGCTGAGACCTGCTGCAATCTGCTTTGCGATCTGAGCCACACGCTTTTCGTCCATAGGAGCTTCTTTTCTGATCACATCAGAAAGTACAGCGCCATCCATAAGCTCCATAACTATGTAATAAATATTGCCTTCTTTGCCTACATCATAAATAGATACGATGTTCTGGTGTGAGAGGCCCGCTGCCGCCTGAGATTCTCTTCTGAAGCTGTCGATAAACTTAGGATCTCTGATAAACTCAGGCTTTAAAATCTTTATAGCAACATTGCGGTTGAGCAATCTGTCTTTTGCCTTATATACGACGGCCATGCCTCCGTCGCCTTTTCTTTCGAGCAATTCATATCTTCCTGCCAGAATCTTGCTGCCCATAAACTATGTCCCCCTGTCTTAACACTACAACTTAACAGCCACTACGGTGATATTGTCGCCCCCACCGTTACTATTGGCCGTGTCTACCAGTTCTGCACACGCCTGTCGCATGTGACTGCTGTTTTTTATAATACTGCAGATATCCTTTTCTTTTACTTCGCCGTACAGCCCATCTGTACAGAGTACCAGGATATCGCCGGGATATGTCTTAAATGTGAAAAAGTCAGGCTTTATATCCTCTGTCGCGCCGATAGCTCTAGTTATCATATTGCGGTTAGGATGATTTGATGCTTCGTCTTTTGTAATTATGCCCTTTTTTACAAGATCATTTACATAAGTGTGATCATCTGTCACCTGAAGCATCTCGTCGTCTCTGATGAGGTATGCTCTGCTGTCGCCGATATTTACCACGTATGCATCACCATCTTTTAGATAAAGCATAACGATAGTCGTAGCCATACTGCCCAGAGCCTTTTCCTGTCCTACACCATGAACATGGTCGTTTACCAGGAAAAGAAGGTCGAGAAAATAATCTCTGAAATAATCTGCGTCTGCATCCTCAGGAATAGGATTTTCCTTTACGAATGTAGCAATATCCGCAACTGTCATACGGCTCGCAAGTTCACCCAGATTATGTCCGCCAACTCCGTCGGCAACTAAAAAAATGCTCTCTTCGGGCATAACAAAAAAAGCATCCTGATTGATTTCTCTTACTTTACCTTTGTCACTCTTAAATCCGAACTCGAGCATTGTATCCACCAGCCTGAATTTTAATATACTTCTAAATACTCAATAAGCGATTGCCGTAAAACGACAATCGCATTATTTTCAACCATTTTACTATTATATTTTACATCAATACCGTTGGTCGAGCAACACCAGAATAGTGGTTAGCCCAGTAACCGGAAGTAAAGCTTGATACTGTTACACCCTGGCTGGAAGCACTGTGAATGAACTGTCCGTTACCGAGATAGATACCCACGTGAGTATAGTTTCTTGATGTTCTGTATGTACCTGAGAAGAACACTAAGTCGCCTGGCTTTGCT
>JAFYUX010000181.1 GCA_017549385.1 Bacillota bacterium | reverse complement strand
TGGTTCTGGTAAGAGTGTATCATCTCTTGCGATTATGCAGCTTATCCCAAATCCACCGGGTGAAATCACAGAAGGTCAGATTCTTTATAAAGATCAGGACATTAGACAGAAATCAGAAAAAGAGATGCAGGCTATCCGCGGAAATGAAATTTCAATGATTTTCCAGGAACCAATGACATCTCTCAATCCAATCATAAAGTGCGGCAAGCAGATTGCCGAAACACTTAGACTCCACAGAGACCTGGACAAAAAGCAGGCTATGGAGGAGGCTATTAAGATGATGAAGGCAGTTGGTATTGCCAATGCTGAAGTCAGAGCTCATGAGTACCCTCATCAGATGTCAGGGGGCATGCGTCAGCGTATCATGATTGCTATGGCACTTGCTTGCAGACCACAGATTCTCATTGCCGACGAGCCAACAACAGCTCTCGACGTTACGATTCAGGCTCAGATCCTTGATCTTATCCGTGATCTTAACGAAGAAATGGGCACATCTGTTCTTTTCATCACACACGACCTCGGTGTTGTAAACGAGTTATGTGACACAGTTTTTGTTATGTATACTGGACGTATCGTAGAAAAAGCTTCTGTAAAGGACTTATTCGAAAAACCGTTACATCCTTACTCTGTAGGTCTTTTAGAAGCTATTCCTAGAATCTCTCAGGACAGAGATCCGTTAAAGACAATTGATGGTATGGTTCCAAATCCTACAGAAAAAATCGAAGGCTGTTCTTTCTGGCCTAGATGTCCACATGCGACTGAGATTTGCAAAAAGGATCAGCCGCCAATGGTTCAGGTAACAGAAGACCGCCACGTAAGATGCTGGCTTTACGCAGCAGAAAGTCAGGAGGGTTAGCACATGGCAGCAGAAAATAGAGAAGTGCTGGTCAAGGCTGACCACGTCAAAGTATATTTCAAAGGCAAGTCAAAAAAGTCAGGCACTGTAAAGGCTGTAGATGACGTAAGCTTTGAAATTATGAAAGGTGAGACTTTCGGTGTTGTAGGTGAGAGTGGTTGCGGCAAGAGTACACTTGGCAAAACACTCGTAAGACTCCTTCAGCCGACAGAAGGCGAAGTTTACTTAGAAGGCAAAGCTATCTCACAGCTCAAAGGCAACGAACTCAAGCAGGTTCACAAAGATGCTCAGGTTATCTTCCAGGATCCATCAGCAAGCTTAAATCCAAGAAGAACAATCAAGCAGATTATGATGGAACCTTTTGAAATCCACAACATCAAAGTAGATAACGTAGATGCTCGTATTCTCGAGTTACTCAACCTTGTAGGTATGGATGAGTATCATCTCAGTCGTTATCCACACGAACTTTCAGGTGGCCAGAAACAGCGTATCGGTATTGCGAGAGCTCTTGCTCTCAACCCAAAGATCATCATCTGTGATGAAGCGGTTTCTGCACTTGACGTATCTGTACAGGCTCAGGTTCTTAATCTTCTTCAGGAACTGAAGGAAAAGCTTGGACTCACATATTTCTTCATTTCGCACAACCTCAACGTTGTATATCAGCTCAGCGATAGAGTTGCAGTAATGTACCTCGGTCGTATTGTAGAAATAGCTGATTATGATCAGCTTTATGCAAATACAGCACATCCATATACGAAAGCTCTGCTTTCAGCAATTCCGCAGGTAGGCGGTGAAAAGTCTGAACGTATCAGACTTGAAGGCGAACTCCCAAGTCCGTCAAATCCACCGTCAGGATGTCATTTCCATACACGTTGTTCACAGGTGTGTGACAGATGCAGACAGGAAGTACCGGTTATGAAAGAAATTGAACCGGGTCACTTTGTAGCATGTCATCTGTTCGATTAATCATTGGAGATTCTGCCGCTTTGACGGCATCTCGATAGATATCTAAGGAGGAAAACAAAATGAAAAAGAAAATTCTTGCATTACTGTTATGCGTAGTAATGGTATTTGGTCTCGCAGCTTGTGGCGGCGGTGGCGGTACTTCTACAAATAACGGTAGCACAGTAGTTGTAGCTATGGGCGCTGGTTTCGATACACTTGACCCATCTTACTGCTACGAAAAGAACCCACCTGTAGTACTTACAGCTTGTTATGAAAACTTATTCAAGTTCATGACAAACGATGGTGCTGCAGAACCTATGCTTGCTGACACATATGATTTCTCAGCAGATGGCAAGACTCTCACAATTACCCTCAAGGATGCTACATTTGCAAGCGGCAATCCTGTAACATCAGAAGATGTTAAGTTCAGTATCATGCGTGTAAAGAATCTCCAGGGCAACCCTGCATTCATGACTGATACTATTGCTAGCGTTGATACACCTGACGAAAAGACAGTTGTAATCAACCTCACAGAACCAGATAGTGCGATCACATCTAAGCTCGCTTACTCTGCACTCGCTATCCTCGACAGCAAGGTTGTTAAGGAAAACGGTGGTACAGATGCTGCTGATGCTGCTACAGCTGATACAGCTCAGGCTTACCTCAACACAGCTTCTGCAGGTTCTGGTATGTACGTTATGACAAGCTACGTTCCTGATCAGGAAATCGTTCTCGAAAAGAACGCTAACTACTGGGGCGAAGGCACTAACGTAGAAAAGTACATCATCAAGATTCAGCCTGATGCTAATACTCAGATGATGACACTTGCTTCTGGCGATCTCGATATCGCTCTCAACATGACTGATGATACTATGGCTGAACTCGCTAAGAAGGACAACTTAAAGGGTATCAACGGTGCTACAAAGACTGTAGGCTTCATCATGATGAACATGGATCCTGAAATCGGTGGTCCTGT
>JAFYUX010000180.1 GCA_017549385.1 Bacillota bacterium | reverse complement strand
TTGTCCCTCTTGGAACAGGGCAAGACCTACAGTCATAATCACGATAGCAGAGCCAACTGCAAGTTTGAGAGTCTGCATGAGACGTTCTCTGTTTCTCGCACCGAAGTTGTATCCCATGATAGGAAGCGCACCCTGTCCAAGACCGAAAGTCGGCATAAATACGAAGGACTGGAGCTTGAAGTAAACACCTAAAACTGTAACAGCTGTAGTTGAGAATCCGATAAGGATCATGTTGAGGAAGATGTTTACGAATGATGGGATAGCCTGCATGATCATACCAGGAAGAGCTACAGTGTAGATATCCTTGATGATTCTGCCCTGAGGTCTGAATCCTTTTAACTGGATTTTAACTTCTTTCTGTTTTTTCAGAACGAAGAAAAGTACTACAGCCATGCCGAATCCCTGACCGATAACAGTTGCAAGCGCGGCACCGGCAACACCAAATGCAGGACATCCGAAATAACCGAAAATCATGATAGGGTCAAGGATGAGGTTTACGATACAGCCTATAAGATGAGAAATCATAGGAAGAATCATATTACCTGTACCCTGAAGAATCTTTTCGCAGATACACTGGAAAAGTGTAAAGATCGATACGCAGAGCACGATAGATCCGTAAGTGGTAGCCATACCTACAAGTGCTGGATCGTCAGAATACCAGCTGTAAAACGGTCTTGATAAAAACAGACCTGCCAGGAAGAATACCACCCAGCTGCAGAATGCCAGGAATAAACCGTGTGTAGCTGCAGCGTTTGCATCCTCGAAATTCTTTTGACCAAGTCTTCTGGCAATGAGTGAGTTGATACCGATACCAGTACCTACACCTACCGCTACAAGAAGCATCTGTACAGGGAATACGAGAGTTACCGCTGCAAGAGCGCTTTCGCTGAGCATAGATACGATAATACTATCTACTACCTTATATATAGCCTGAACCATCATAGAGCAGACAGCTGGAAGAGCCATCTTAAAGAGAAGTCCAGGAATAGGCGCAGTGCCCATTTTGTTTCCTGCAGGTGGACCGCCCGCAGGTCTTGCATGTGCATGATTATCTGCCAAAGTTTTGCCTCCTTAAAATTTTATCTATCTGTCCTCGGGTCGGCGGAGCCGTCGGAAAGGACGTAAATCTATTCTGATTAAACAAATAACACAATATCTTAACATTATATTTTGCATAGTTCAATATTAAGGATAAAATTAACGCTATTGGCGCAATTTCGGTTAAAAAAAAGACGGGCTTGTGGTAAAATCATTAGATGTGACTTAACTTACAGGAGGTGCGACATGACAAAGAAAAAAGGTCCTGCAAACTGCGAGACTTGTACATATTATTTATACGATGAGTATATTGACTCTTACGTTTGCGACGTAAATCTGGACTCTGACGAGATGGAAAAGTTCCTGACTGACACTTTCCGTGATTGTCCTTATTACAGACTTTACGACGAGTACGCGACTGTAAGGAAACAGAACTAAACAACAGAGACGATGCGACAATTTTCGCATAAGATTTCTGATTATATAAAAAATATCGATATACAAAGGAACGAAAAGAAAATGAAAAAACTGTTTGTTGTTTTAACACTTATTATCTGCATGCTGGCATCTGCGGTGCCTGCTTTCGGTGCATCTTTCGACAGCTTCGCTGACGCGCAGACTCATTGGGCAAAAGCTTCTCTCGAAAGAGCAGTAAACGAAAACATCTTAAACGGTAGCAATGGCCAGCTTTATCCAAACGGCAATCTCAAGGGTTCAGAAATGGCGACTATTATGGTTCGTCAGCTGGATCTTCAGACATATACAGATGCATATACAGGCACAACAGAATCGGACTGGTTCTACAGATATGCGGCTATCGCTTCTTATGCGGGTCTTATTTCTGAAGAGGATGCTTTAGATCTCAATGTTGCTGTTACAAGAGATCAGGTTTTTCAGGTTTACGCAAAAGCATATTTTACTGACAGCCAGATAGATCAGATGATCAAAAAGCAGGAAGCTGATGCTGCAAAGAAAGCCGAAGAACTCAAAAAGCAGCAGGAAGCCCAGGCAAAGGCAGAGGCGGAAGCTGCTGCAAAGGCCGAATCAGAAGCGGATGCGACAGAAACTGCTGATGTTGTGGTTGTAGAATCTACAGAAGAAACTGCTACTGCTCCAGAAGCGGTTACAGTTCCAGAAGGCTTCGACCGTTTCACGGACGCGGATCAGTTTACAGTAGAAGGTAAGGCTGCTGCAGAACTCCTTTTTGATGCTGGTATCGTTCAGGGTGACGATTTAAATATGCTCAATCCACAGAAGCAGATTACTCGTGCAGAGTTTGTAACTATGCTTTTCAGAGCGGCTGACAAGTCTAAGGCTGTTGTTGCTGACAAGGGCCTTAAGATTACACTCAATGCACCAGACGTTGATCCGGATGCAATGGTTAAGGCTGATGCTGCTTTCAATGGTGTTAGCGGAGCTATCACAGGTGACATCCAGTGGTATTTTGACGGTGCTGCAAGAGAAAACTTTGCTGCTGCAGGCAAGAGCATTAAAAATGGTGATAAGACTGATTTTAGTGCCAACGTAGAATGGACAAGAAACATGAATTGTTTCAGACGCGTTGGTCTGGATGTTACATATACTGAAAATGGCAAGGAGATGCACAAGTACGCTGAAAAGGTGGTAACTATCGAAAATTATCCGTCAAGCCATTACTGGGAAGCTGTATATCAGGAGGCTCTTCAGACTGTAAGCTGTGTATATGCTGGTGATTATACTTCATCTTATAACATTGACTACAGCACAGAGATTAAAGAAGCTTATATCAACGGCAAGGGCTACAGCAGTAAGACTCAGTATCTTCTCTGGGTAAATCTTGCCACACAGAAGGTAAATGTATTTACAGGCTCAGAAGGTGACTGGGAACTCATCAAGACATTCAGATGTGCTAGTGGTGCAAAGTCAACTCCGACTCCAACAGGCGTATCATATGTAACATACAAGCAGAATGGCTGGTATACTGACAAATATATCTGCAAACCTGTAGTTAGATTCTATCCTGGCACAGGTTATGCTTTCCATTCTGTATTGCTGGATCCAAAGGGTTCTGGACGTATCATCGATGGTTCTATGGGTTTCCCTGTATCTCACGGATGTATCCGTATGATGCCGTCTGATATCAACTGGCTCCATGCCACAATTCCGGTAAATACAACAGTTGTAATTTATTAAAAAATCAATCAAATATAGCGGATAATTGACTGGAATTTACACATTCTTAAGGTTTCATTTAGATTGTAAAAATAATTTTATATTTTTGTTGACTTTAGGTTTGGAGTGTGTAAAATATAATCTGGTTTAAATTATTAGTGATTTCTTTAGCGGGTAAGGTGTGCCATAATAGCGTATCTTACCCGATGTTTTTATGGTGAAAAATAACTTATTTTCAGGGGTATTGAAAGTAAAAAGTAGGAAATAAAGATGGATAAAATCAAGAGTGTGTTAAAAAAAATCTGGACTGCCATTGTCAGTCTGGTGTTTAAGATTGGCGAAAAACTCAAGCCATTATGGGAAAAGCTGGAGCCGGTTCGCAAGGTGTTATCACCTGTATTTAAAGTGCTGATGGTAGTGCTTCGTCCACTTGGCAGACTTTGTTCAACTGTGGGCAGAGCCCTCATGAGATTTGGCCGAAAGGTAGTAGATTTCCTTCGTCCAGTTGGCAGAGCGTGGCTCAGACTTGTGGAACGTATTCGTCAGTACGAAAAGAAACCGGTTGTTTTCTGTATCGTACTTTCGCTGATTGTATATATAATCGTAGAAATGTTCAGCAGAAGATCGATTGTAGAGGGTATCACATATATCTTCGAAAGACCTGTTGTATTTATCAGCAACTGGCTCATCGTACTCTTCACTTTATCGGTGGCATTCCTCTTTAAAAAGAGAGAGTTCTTCTTTGCCATCATTTCAATCATCTGGCTTGCTCTGGGTATTTCAAACTGTGTACTTTTGGGCAACCGTACTACTCCACTCAACTTTATGGATTTCAGAACAGCTAAGGACGTACTGAGCATCATGACAGTATATTTCTCAAAGCCTGAGATTGTAATGATTGTGGGTGGTATTGCGCTGGCTATCGTAGTAGCGATTATACTTTATGTAAAGTCACCAAAGGAAAAGATTAAGGGTCGTATGCTTGCATCTTTTGCAGCTGTTTGTCTCACATTCGCATGTGTTACATCAATGTCTATTTCTTCTGGTTCACTTGCTACTACATTTAAGAACCTTCAGGATGCATACAAGGATTACGGTTTTGCATACTGTTTCGCATGCAGTGTTGTAGACAGAGGTATCAGCAGACCTGCAGGTTATTCTGAAAACTCTGTTCAGGAAGTTCTCGACAAGATCGAGGCTGCAGGCGGCGAAGGCATCGACATAGAATATGTTAAGGCAGAAAAAGCCACAAAGAAAAATCCAAACGTAATCATGCTCCAGATGGAGTCATTCTTTGACGTAAATTATGTACTCGGTACAGAATACTCAGAAAATCCATTACCTGTATTTAACTGGCTCAAGGATAACTACACAAGTGGCTGGCTTGTACAGCCTTCATTTGGTGCTGGTACTGTAAACGTAGAATACGAAATTCTCACTGGTCAGCCGATG
>JAFYUX010000022.1 GCA_017549385.1 Bacillota bacterium | reverse complement strand
GGCATGGGCGGTATCAAAGAAGCATCAGTTCTCATCAAGGGTAAGGGCGCTTACTCTCGTCTCAAGTACGAAAGCGGCGTTCACCGTGTACAGAGAGTACCGGCAACAGAATCATCTGGTCGTATCCACACTTCTGCGGCTACTATCGCGGTACTCCCAGAAGCAGATGACGTTGAAATTAACCTCAATCCAAACGATGTACGTGTAGACGTATACAGAGCTTCCGGTAACGGCGGCCAGTGCGTAAACACTACTGACTCAGCTGTAAGACTTACTCACGTTCCTACAGGCGTTGTGGTAACTTGTCAGGACGAAAAGTCTCAGATTAAGAACAAGGAAAAGGCCTTCAAGGTACTCAGAGCAAGACTTTACGACATGATGCTCCAGCAGCAGCATGACGAACAGGCAGAAGCAAGAAAGAGCCAGGTAGGTTCAGGCGACAGATCAGAACGTATCAGAACATACAACTTCCCACAGGGTCGTGTATCTGATCACCGTATCGGTCTCACTCTTTACAAGCTTGACTACTTCCTTGATGGTGACATGGACGAAATCATCGATGCACTCATCACTTCTGACCAGGCTGAAAAGATGAAGAATTTCTAAATTAACGTATATAAATATCTACGCTAAAAATTGAGAGGAAAGACAAATGGAAACAAAGATTTATCACATTACGGATCCTGTAACAGACCGTGACAAGATTTTAGAAGCTGCAGAAATCATCAGAAATGGTGGTATCGTTGCATTCCCTACAGATACTGTATATGCAATCGGTGCGTCTCTCGACCACAATGCAGCTATCGAAAAGATGTTTGAAATCAAGAATAGACCAAAGGACAATCCAGTGAGCGTTCTCGTTGGCAGAGACTTAGACATGCACCTCTGCATCGATATCATCAATCCAAACAACCAGATCTGCTCAAAGTTTATCGAAGCTTTCTGGCCAGGTCCTCTTACTGTAATCATGCCAAGAATCCTCACAAGAGTTCCTAGCATCGTTACAGGCGGTAAGCTTGGTGTTGGCGTACGTCAGCCTAACAACCCTATCGCACAGGCTCTTCTCCTCGAAGCAGACGTTCCTGTAGTTGCACCAAGTGCAAACATCTCAGGCAAGCCAAGCCCTACAACAGGTCAGCACGTTATCGATGATTTCGATGGCAAGATTGACATGATCCTCGTTGGTCCAGACGAATGTTCTGGCATCGAATCAACTATCGTTGATCTCATGGGCGAATACCCTGTAATCACTAGACCAGGTGCTGTTACAATCGACGAACTCCAGGAACTTATCCCAAGAAGAGTATTCCAGCTTAAAGAGGTCCCGGAGGACGACTCACTGTAACAGGGAGCAACAGTGAGGGGGTAGACGCTCCCGGCCTCAAATATCCTCACTACAGGCCGAACGCAGAGATGGTGTTATACACAGGCGAAGATCAGTCTGCCGTTAAGGCGGCTCTTCAGAAAGCTGTTGCCGAAGCCGAAAGTCAGGGTAAAAAGGTTGGAGTTATAGATTTCGACGGCGATATTGAAATCGCTGCGAAAATGTTTTTCAAAGAGCTGCGCAGATACGACTCAGAAAAAGTTGATATCATTATTGCAGCAGGTGTATCTGAAGAAGGCCTCGGTTATGCAGTCATGAACAGAATGAAAAACGCAGCCGCAGGCAACATCATTAGCGTATAACGCGGAGGGTAAAATGATAGCATTAGCAAGCGACCATGCAGGTTTCGAACTCAAAGAAGCAATCAAGAAACATCTCATTGAAAACAATTACGACATTCAGGATTACGGTACAGACTCAACTGCATCTGTAGATTATCCAATCTACGGCAAAAAGGCTGCCGAAGCCGTTGCAAACGGAGTTTGCAAGAGAGGTATCGTATGCTGCGGTTCTGGTATCGGTATTTCTATCGCTGCCAACAAGGTAAATGGCGTAAGATGTGCTCTTATTCATGATGCGTTTGGCGCAGAAATGTGCAAGAGACACAACAATGCAAATATGATCGCTTTTGGTGCAAAGGTTGTAGACGCAGAAACAGCTGCTCAGCTCGTAGATCTCTGGCTCAGCACAGAATTCGAAGGCGGCAGACACCAGCGCAGAGTAGAAATGATCGACTAGTCGGCAGCGCTACCGCGCAGGAGACTGTGATAAATTTAACACTTGCATACAAAAAACATTTTTGTTATCATTGATTCTATAAATATGGTAAAGCTGTGATGGAAACAAGTAAGTCATCAATCTTCTTTACAGAGAGCGGCCGGTTGGTGCAAGGCCTGCAGGAGACATGACCGAATACATTCCGGAGCTGCTGACCGAACGGTTTATACTCAGTAGGCTCAGACGGGTGCGCCCGATATCGCGCTCAGTGTATTTTAAGTACACGATGAGGGATGCTTTGTGAAAAGTATCCGAACCAGAGGTGGTACCACGAAGATTAGAACATCTATCGTCCTCTGTCCTATATGGGCAGAGGACTTTTTTTATGTCTCTTTACCATATAGAAATAATCAGTCGATATGCATTTCAAATACAAGGAGGAAATGAATTATGCAGATTTATGAAGAATTAGTAGCACGTGGGCTCATCGCTCAGGTTACAGACGAAGAAGAAATTAGAGAACTCGTTAATAACGGTAAGGCAACATTCTATATCGGTTTCGACCCTACTGCTGACTCTCTCCACGTAGGTCACTTCATGGCATTATGCCTCATGAAGAGACTCCAGATGGCAGGTAACAAGCCAGTAGCTCTCGTAGGTGGCGGTACTGGTATGATCGGTGACCCATCTGGTCGTACAGATATGAGACAGATGATGACTGTTGAAACTATCGAACACAACTGCGAATGCTTCAAGAAGCAGATGAGCAGATTCATCGACTTCTCTGATGACAAGGCTATCATGGTAAACAATGCTGACTGGCTCTTAGGTCTCAACTACATCGAATTCTTAAGAGAAATCGGTCCTCACTTCTCTGTAAACCACATGTTAACAGCAGAATGCTACAAGAACAGAATGGAAAAGGGTTTATCTTTCCTCGAATTCAACTACATGCTCATGCAGGCATATGACTTCTATGAACTCTTCCAGACATACGGCTGTAACCTCCAGTTCGGTGGTAACGATCAGTGGTCAAACATGTTAGCTGGTACAGACCTCATCAGAAGAAAGCTTGGTAAGAACGCTTGCGCTATGACTATCACTCTTCTCCTCAACTCAGAAGGCAAGAAGATGGGTAAGACAGCAAACGGTGCTGTATGGCTCGATGCTAACAAGACATCTCCATACGAATTCTACCAGTACTGGAGAAACGTAGCTGACGCTGACGTAGTAAGATTCATGAAGATGCTCACATTCCGTCCATTAGACGAAATCGCTGAAATCGAAAAGTGGGAAGGCGCTCAGTTAAACGAAGCTAAGGATATGTTAGCATTCGACCTCACATCTATGGTTCACGGCGAAGAAGAAGCTGTTAAGGCTCAGACTGCTGCAAAGGCTCTCTTCGAAGGCGGCGTAGATCTCAGCACAGTTCCTACAACTGAATTCGACAAGGCGGTATTCGAAGGCGAAGGTATGGGTCTTGTAGCTCTTATTAAGGAAATCGGTCTCGTTCCATCTAACAGCGAAGGTTTCAGAACTATCGAACAGGGTGGTCTCGTTGTAAACGAAGAAAAGATTACTGACAAGAAGCAGATGGTAACTCTCGACATGTTCCAGGATGACGCTCTCCTCATCAAGAGAGGCAAGAAGAACTTCCACAGAGTAGTTATTAAGTAATTAAATAATATAAAAGAAACACGCCGTCCGGCATAAGCCGGACGGTTTTCTTGTGCGTGTCAGCGGAGCTGTCCTCAATATATAGTGCGGGATTAAAAAGTATCGGAAACATTGAAAATTCAAGGGTTTTAGCGAAAAAATTCGTTGACAACAAGATGCAAACCATGTATGATATTACTGCTTGTGCAATGCGGCGGGTTTTTTATGCCCTTTTTTAAGTGATTTGCGCAGGAAAATAAGAAGTATCTGCTTCGTAAGAAGCGTTTACTATACGGTGCAGGCTGGGATTGACCGGCCGTGGCCGGACAGTTAATTTTTTTTGAGTGTCGAAAACGATAGCAGAGCTATCTGAGTAGGCTAGGAGGTTATTTAAATGAAATCTTTTATCGCAAAGCCTCATGAAGTTGAAAGAAAGTGGTACGTAATCGATGCTGAGGGTAAGACTCTCGGTAGATTAGCATCAGAAGCAGCTTCTATCTTAAGAGGTAAGAAAAAGCCAATCTACACACCACACGTTGACACAGGTGACTACGTAATCATCATCAACGCTGAAAAGGTTGAAGTAACTGGTAAGAAGAGAAAAGAAAAGATCTACAAGAGACACACTGGCTATCCAGGTGGTCTTCGTGAAATCACTTTCGAAGATTTACAGGCAAAGAAGCCAGAAGAAATCATCAGACATGCTGTTAAGGGCATGATGCCAAAGGGTCCTCTCGGCAGACAGATGTATAAGAAGTTAAAGGTATACGCAGGCACTGAACACAACCACGCTGCTCAGAAGCCAGAAGTATGGAACTTTTAACGGAAGGGAGGATATCGAATCATGGCAAAATTACAGTACATCGGAACAGGTAGAAGAAAGTCAGCTGTTGCTAGAGTTAGATTAATCCCTGGCACTGGTAAGATCACAGTAAACAAGAAGGATCTTGACGTATATTTCCCAATGGAAATCCTCAAGAACGAAG
>JAFYUX010000179.1 GCA_017549385.1 Bacillota bacterium | reverse complement strand
TGATTGTCAGAATCGGCACCGGCAGTCCAGTCTCTGTCAGAAAGATCTCTCTGCTCGCAGATACGTTCCCAATTGTCTGCCACCACGACAGCTCCGCTGTCAAGATAGTCTAAAAGGTAGAAAGCGCTTTCCTCACTCTCTGGATCAGGCACTACCGCAGGAGGAATAACGACAGACTTTACAGAGCCTACTGATCTCTGAGTTATAGGGTCAAAAGCCTTGAGGTCATCAACCTCAGTATCAAAAAAGTCAACTCTGAAAGGATACTCGCTGTTTGGAGGGAAGATATCCAGAATCTCACCTCTTACGCTGAACTGACCTTTTACTTCGGCCATATCAACACGTTCGTAGCCCATCTCTACAAGTTTTGTCTTGATGCCTTCAAAATCAGCCACATCCTGGCCGATTTCAAATTTCATTTCCGCTCCGCGGAAAACTTCTGGAGCACACATACCCTTTACTGCAGCCATAACCGGCGCTATAAACACCGCTGGTTCCCCTTCCAGGGCTGCAGTAAGACCAAGAATACGTCTGTGGCTCAGCATACGACTCTTTGCGTCGTATGCGAAAAGACTCCTTTCCTCATCAGGAAGGAGATATATCTTTCGGTCAACAGCAAAAAATGCCATATACTCCTCAAGCTGTTTTGCCTTCTCATAAGAAGACGTCACTATAAGGAGCTGACCTTCTCTTTCTTTTAATATCTGTGATGCTGCATAAGCAGTCTGACCATCAGATATGCCGCTGACATATCTGATGCCGGCTAAATCTGTGTCAGTCGCCAGGTCTCTCAGTCTTGTCATCTATAACCTCTATCCCAGCCTCTGTAGCCTGTTCTGTTTTTTCTTTTTTCTTTTTTTCAGGCTTCGGCTTTTTTGTATTGTACTCGACCATGGCTTTGTTGAGGTCGTGTTCGATAAAGCATGCGCAGGCGTCTGCCGCCTTTACCAGGGCTTCTTCGATCTTTTCTTTGTCTTCGCCCTTGAAGCCCCCCAGCACGTAGTTGGCCAGATCGCCTTTTCTCGCGCCGCCTATACCGATACGGAGGCGCGGGAAGCCATCGTCACCGATATCCTGGACGATGGAGCGCATGCCGTTGTGTGTGCCAGCGCTGCCTTTTGGACGAAGTCTCAGATTGCCCATAGGAAGATCGATGTCGTCATATATAACCAGCATATCTTCTGCGTCTGTCTTGTAGAACGCCAGAACTTCGCGAACGCTGTTGCCGCTGAGGTTCATATATGTCTGCGGCTTTACCAGAATCACTTTCTGGCCGCCTACAAAACCTTCGCCTACCAGGGCCTTAAACTTTATCTTGTTTACCTTTATACCCAGCTTTTCCGCCAGGATATCTATTGTAAGAAAGCCAACATTGTGCTTTGTATTTTCGTAGTCTTTACCCGGATTGCCCAGGCCAACAATTATCTTCATATTCTTTTCCTTAATTACAAACACGACCGCTCTGCTTCTCTGCGTAGAGCGGTCGTCTGATCATCTGTCTGTTATATTACGCCTCCCCGGAGGGGTGCGTTGCAGCGGTCAGGCCGCTGTTTTGATTTTATTCGAAGATTGTGCTGATTGATTCGTTAGAGAATACTCTTCTGATAGCTTCTGCAAATGTAGGAGCAACTGAGAGAGTCTTGATCTTGTCAATCTGCTTTTCTTCTGAGAGTGGAATTGTGTTGAGGAGAATCATTTCCTTGATAGAAGAATCTGCGATTCTCTTGATAGCAGGACCTGAGAGTACACCGTGAGTTGCGCAAGCGTAAACTGCAGTTGCACCCTTCTTTACGAGAGCGTCTGCGCCGTTTGTGATAGTACCTGCTGTATCTACCATGTCGTCGATGAGGATACAAGTCTTGCCTTCGATATCACCGATGATGTTCATTACTTCTGATACGTTTGGCTTTGGTCTTCTCTTGTCGATGATAGCGATTGGGCAGTCAAGGAGGTTAGATAATGATCTTACTCTTGTTACGCTACCTAAGTCAGGAGATACGATAACAATATTGTTATCGATAGCACCAATCTTGATCTGTTCCTTGATGTACTTTGCAATGATAGGCATACCGAGGAGATGGTCTACTGGAATATTGAAGTAGCCCTGGATCTGAGCTGCGTGAAGATCCATAGTGATTACTCTGTCTGCACCTGCAGCGCTGATGATATCAGCTGTGAGCTTTGCTGTGATTGGGTCTCTAGCCTTTGCTTTTCTATCCTGTCTAGCATAGCCGTAGTATGGAATTACTGCATTGATACGTGCAGCGGAAGCTCTCTTCATTGCGTCGATCATGATAAGAAGTTCCATGAGGTTGTCATTTGTTGGGTCGCAAGTAGACTGGATGATATATACGTCTTCACCTCTTACTGTTTCCCAGATGCTTACAGAAATTTCGCCATCGCTGAACTTGCTGATTGTAGCCTTGCCTAATGGCTGTCCCATAATAGCTGCGATTTCTTCTGCTAATGCAGGGTTAGAATTACCTGCGAAAATTTTGAATTCGTTGTATACGCCATTCTTCATGTGTCTTTCTCCTCCAGAACTTCGTTCTTTTTCTGTTTAGTGAATGCCATTTACCCTATATAAAATCATACAGATAGTCTGATAATTTTAGCGTTTTTTCTTTGAAAGGCCTTTCTTTTCTACCCAGCCTTCTTCGATGACTTCGCGAGATCTGCCTACGCAAAGAGCACCTTCTGGTACATCAACCGTAACCGTAGTGCCTGCAGCCACATAAGCATCTGCTCCGATGTTTACCGGTGCAACGAGATTTGAGTTGCTTCCGATAAAGGCTCTGTCACCCGCTGTTGATCTGAACTTGTGAACTCCATCGTAGTTTGCAAAGATTACGCCGCATCCGATGTTTACATCCTCACCGATATCTGCATCTCCGATATAAGCGAGATGAGAAGCCTTTGAGCCATCTCCCATACGTGCTTTCTTTACTTCTACAAAGTCGCCAATCTTACAGCCTGAACCGATTTCGCTGCCAGGTCTGAGATATGCGAATGGACCCACATGTGTGTTTTCTCCGATGCTGCTGTCCTTTATCACAGACTTTAGAATATCTGTACCGTCACCAACTGTGCTGTTTTCGATCTGGCAGTCAGCCCCAATCATACAGCCCTTGCCGATAACAGTCTTACCCTTAAGAACAGCTCCCGGCCAGATTTCTGTATCGTTTCCGATGACTACGTCATCCTCGATATACACTCTGGACGGATCTATGATAGTAACACCGTTTACCATGTGCTTTTCAGCTATACGCTTGCGCATAACATCAGAAGCCTGTGAAAGCTGAACGCGATTGTTTACGCCCATGATTTCGTCAGAATCTTCCACTATATATGCCCCAGCGCCATTACCTGATTCTACTGCCATGGCAATAAGATCTGTAATGTAATACTCGTTTTGTGCGTTGTCTGAGCTGAGCTTTGTGATGTTTGACTTAAGGAAAACTGCGTTCATGCAATACATACCTGCATTTACTTCTTTTACCGCCTTTTCCTCTTCGCTGGCATCTTTCTGTTCCACAATCTTGAGAATCTGGTCATCAGCACCTCTGATAATACGACCATATCCAAATGGATTCTCAAATACTGCTGTCAGTACTGTCACAGCGTTTTTCTTTTCTGTGTGGTATGCAGCAAACTTTTTGAGAGTCTCTGCAGTGATGAGTGGAGTATCTCCGCACAGCACAAATACGTCACCTTCGTCTGGAATCTGGTCCTTTGCCATCATAACTGCATGACCTGTACCAAGCTGCTCTGTCTGAAGAGCAAAACTGAGTCCCTGGTCAGCCAGCTGTGACTGAACCTTATCAGCACCATGTCCTACAACAATAATGATGTTTTCAGAACCTGCTGCCGCTGCCTGCGAAGTGACGTGCGATACCATAGGTTTGCCACAGATTTCGTGTAAAACCTTTGGTTTTTCTGATTTCATACGTGTTCCGGCACCTGCGGCCAGAATCACGGCTGTTTTACAATTCATTCTATATTTCTCCTGAATCAAGTTTGAACTAATTCTATTATAAATCAATCACCACCGGTCTACAACCGAATATGCCAGAAAAACAATTTATCGCACTAAATCGAGAAACTC
>JAFYUX010000178.1 GCA_017549385.1 Bacillota bacterium | reverse complement strand
TGGACAGACATATCAATACAAAGTGCATTCAGGCTGGTTATGAACCAAAGAGCGGCGAAGCAAGAGTGCTTCCTATTTACCAGTCTACAACTTTCAAGTACGAATCAAGCGAACAGATGGGCAAGCTCTTTGACCTGGAAGCTGAAGGTTACTTCTACACAAGACTTCAGAATCCTACAAACGATGCTGTAGCTGCAAAGATTGCTGCTCTCGAAGGCGGTACAGCTGCAATGCTCACATCTTCTGGTCAGGCTGCAAACTTCTACGCTTTATTCAATATCTGTAACGCTGGCGACCACATCGTAAGTTCTGCTGCTATCTACGGCGGTACTTTCAACCTCTTAGGCGTTACTATGAAGAAAATGGGTATTGAAGTTACTTTCGTTGATCCTGACTGCACAGCAGATGAACTGGAAGCAGCTTTCCAGGACAACACAAAGGCTCTCTTTGCTGAAAGCATCTCAAACCCATCTATGGTTGTTCTCGATTTTGAAAAGTTTGCTGCAGCTGCAGAAAGACACGGTGTGCCATTTATCGTAGATAATACATTCCCTACACCTATCAACTGCAGACCATTAGAACTCGGTGCTCACATCGTTACTCACAGTACTACAAAGTACATGGACGGTCATGCAACAAGCGTTGGCGGAGCTATCATAGAAGGTGGTACATTTGACTGGATGGCTCACAAGGAAAAGTATCCAATGATGACAGAACCAGATCATTCTTACCACGGCCTCGTATATTCTGAAGCTTTCGGCCCTACTGCGTTTATCACAAAGGCTACAGCTCAGGTTATGAGAGACCTCGGTTCTATTCCATCACCACACAATGCGTTCCTCCTCAACATCGGTCTGGAAACTCTCTTCCTCAGAATGGAACGTCACTGCTCAAATGCTCAGCACGTTGCAGAATTCCTCGCGGATGATGACAGAATCGCATGGGTAGAATATCCAGGTCTCGAAAGCAGCAAGTATCACGAAAGAGCAAAGAAGTACATGCCTAACGGCACTTGCGGCGTAATTTCATTTGGCGTAAAGGGCGGCAGAGAAGCAGCTACAAAGTTCATGGACAGCCTCAAGTTAGCTGCTATCGTAACTCACGTTGCTGATGCTCGTACATGTGTACTCCACCCTGCAAGCACAACTCACAGACAGCTTTCTGACAAGCAGTTAGAAGAAGCTGGCGTAGCACCAGACCTTATCAGATTATCTGTAGGTATCGAACACTACGAAGACATAATCGCTGACATCAAGCAGGCTTTAGAACAGCTCTAATACCTCTAAAGTAAAGTCAGTTACATAGCACCGCGTCCGCGGAGGCGGTCGGAAATAGGAAAATCAAGGCGATCAGTTTAGACTGGTCGTCTTTTTTTACAGATATATTACTCGGATATTAACCCTTTATTAACTTTACGGCTACTTAATTGACGCACCTATTGATTTGCAATAAACTTATTGAGTACTGTGCGATATTGCGCCCTTAAATAGGGCGACGTTGCAGAGTGTTTAGATACGATATTCATAAGCCCTTTCGGCAGGATTAAGGGTGTTAAAATCAGACGGACAATAGGTGAAAATATATTTATGAAGAAAAGATTATTGAGTGTATTGATGGCGGTCATCATTTCGGTGACCACAGTATTTGCGGCAGGTGTCACGTCATTTGCAGAAGAAAATTTATATCTGAAACAGTTGGAAAGCGGAAAGTGTACTCTTGCATCTGTGGCGATGATGATGCGCAGCAAAGCAAAGATGGAAGGAAACAGCACCTGGGTAAACATCACTCAGGAAGCTATCAGAAGCACTGCGTGGATTGAAGGTCAGGGACTTCGTCATTCTTTTACATACCATGGTACGGTTGTAGGTTATGGTGAGATTAAGTCCAGTGATAAAAAAGCGGCACTTCTTTCACTTCTTGAGAGATATCCAGAAGGTGTGGAAATTTATATACGAGAACTTCCTCATGCGGTATTCCTTACAAGATATGATGCTTCTACAGATAAATTCTATTGTGCGGATCCGGGTCTTTCAGCAACAGAGATGAAACTTGAAGATTCCTGGATGAGAAAGGTTTATGTGGAGCCATCTACAGTGGTTGTACCAGAAGAATCTGAGGTTGATGATAGTGAAGTGACAGAAGGCGAAACAGGAGATGTGGCGGCTCCGGAAACTAGTCAGCCTGCACTTCCAGTATCCGTTCAGCAACAGATTATAGATACAGTAGATGCTTACTGGTATATAAGCTCTTACAAAAAAGCAGATTTTCCTGTTTACGTTGATCCGTCCGAAGAACCGAAAGTAGAAGAACCTGAGACTGATGAACCTGTTGTTTCAAATCCACCTTCAGGAAATACAGTAAAGTTTGACAGAGTAAAAACATATAAAAGCAGCATTTTTAAAGATATCCCAAGCTATGAATGGTACGTGACTTCTGTAAAGGGTGCATATGAGATGAATCTCATGAACGGCATGACATCAAATACTTTTGAGCCAAACGGCAATATGTCTATGGGACAGGCTATTACCCTTGCTGCTCGTATTTACAGCACATACATGGGAGAATCACCTGATTTTACTGCAAAGGGTGATGAGATGTGGTACATGCCGTATGTAAGATATGCTTATCAGAACGGTGTAATTTCAAGCAAGTATTACAATCTTGGATACGCAGATTTTGATAAAGATGTTCTGAGAGTTCAGTTTGCTGAGATTTTCAGCGGAGCACTTCCGGAAAATGCTCTTCCGCAGATTAACGATGTAGAAGACGGCGACATTCCAGATATCATGTTATCAAGTCCGGGAGGCAAGTCAGTATACAAGCTCTACAGAGCCGGCATCCTGACAGGTGATACAGACGGCTTTAAGCCTTACAGCAAAATAACAAGATGCCAGGTTGCAGCCATTGCAACACGAATGGCAGACTCAGAATTAAGAGTAAAGTTTTAGAGAAAAAATAAACCCTCGGATCGATAAATCCGAGGGTATTTTTTATAGAAAAGTTAGAAAGAAGGCGATCAGAAATTGAGCCTTGCGAGGAGCGTGGCGAAGATACACAGAACGAGCAAAAACTTTGGTTGAAAAGATCCCCTGAGGCGAAGCCGAATCGGGGGCTTTTCCCAAAGTTTGTGAGTGAAGTGTTTATCTGAGCAGCGACGAGCACTCGCTCAATTACTGGCGTCTTCTTTCTTTTATCAATATAAAAGAAAACGGCTGTTGCATTGCAACAGCCGTTGTTATTTTTTAGTCTAAGCTGAGAACCGCGCCAGTGTTTGCAGAAGTTACGAGCTTTGCATAACGAGCAAGGTAACCAGACTTAACCTTAGGTTCTGGCTTTACATATTCAGCCTTTCTCTTTTCGATTTCTTCGTCAGAGAGTTCTACTTCTAAGATTCTGTTTGGAATATCGATGTGGATGATGTCGCCGTCCTTGATGAGACCGATGAGACCACCAGCCATAGCCTCTGGAGAAACGTGACCGATAGAAGCACCTCTAGATGCACCAGAGAAACGACCGTCAGTGATAAGAGCTACATCCTTGTCGAGACCCATACCAGCGATAGAAGATGTAGGAGAAAGCATTTCTCTCATACCAGGACCACCCTTTGGACCTTCGTATCTGATAACGATGATATCGCCTGGCTTAATCTTTTTACCCCAGATAGCAGCTGAAGCTTCTTCTTCTGAGTTGAATACAACTGCAGGACCCTTGTGAGCGAGCATTTCAGGAGCAACTGCTGATTCCTTAACTACAGAACCGTCTGGAGCTAAGTTACCGCGGAGGATTGCGAGACCACCCTTGTCTCTGTATGGAGCATCAACAGACTTGATTACGTTGTAGTTGAGAACAGGCTTGTTTGCGATGTTTTCGCCAACAGTCTGACCTGTAACTGTGATGCAATCGAGGTTGATGAGGTTTTTCTTTGAGAGTTCGTTCATCATAGCTGGGATACCACCTGCGAGACCGAGGTCGTCCATGTGGTGGTGACCGCTTGGGCTGAGCTTTGTGAGGTTTGGAGTCTTGTCGCTGATAGCGTCGAACATGTCGAGGTTGAGTTCGATACCTGCTTCGTGAGCGATAGCTGGGAGGTGAAGTACAGTGTTTGTAGAACCTGCCATAGCCATGTCAACTGTGATAGCGTTTTCGAAAGCTTCCTTTGTGAGGATGTCTCTAGGACGGATGTCCTTTTCGAGCATTTCCATTACCTTGATACCAGCCATCTTTGCGAGACGGATTCTTTCGCCGCTGTCGCAGAGAGCAGTGCCGTTGAATGGGAGACCCATACCGAGAACTTCTGTGAGGCAGTTCATGCTGTTTGCTGTGAAGAGACCTGAGCATGAGCCACAGCCTGGGCAGCAGTTTTCAG
>JAFYUX010000021.1 GCA_017549385.1 Bacillota bacterium | reverse complement strand
GCCTTGTAGCCCTTGTACGCCATGTAGATATCATACTTGCTTGCAGATTCGTATGGTGAGTGCATTGAGTGGATAGGAACACCACAGTCGAGAACTTCCATACCTCTGTTTGCCAGGATATATGCGATAGTACCGCCGCCACCTTCGTCAACCTTGCCAAGTTCAGAAGACTGATAAGTAACGCCGTTAGCTTCAAAGATGCCTCTTACAAAACCTACAAACTCTGCATTTGCATCAGATGCGCCAGACTTGCCGCGAGCGCCAGTGTACTTCTTGATGCTGATACCCTTGCCCATATAAGCCGCATTGTATCTTTCCATAACCTCCGGATAAGTCGGATCATAAGCAGCAGTAACGTCTGCAGAGAGCACTCTTGATGCAGATAAAGTGCGCTGTACCGCATAAGGATTTACGATGCCTGTCTTTTCCAGCATGTCCATGATGAAAAGTTCAAAACTCTGAGACTGCATACCAGTGTTGCCTACGCTGCCGATTTCTTCTTTATCAGCCAGGATACATACAGCAGTTCTTTCAGGTGTGCCTTCCATTTCAAGCATAGCAACAACACTAGGATAAGCACAGATTCTGTCGTCCTGACCATAGGCCGCAACCATACTGCCGTCAAGGCCGAGAGTACGGGCCTTTGCCGCCGGCACAGCCTCGATTTCAGCACTTCTGAAGTCTTCTTCCTCAATGCCGTACTTATCTTTTAAAATCTTGAGGATGTGATCCTTTACACCTTCCTCCTCTTCAGCACCAGGCATAGAACCGATAACAATATTGAGATTTTCAGCAGTAATACCTTCTGCAAGCTTTTTTGCGCTCTGCTTTGCAGCAAGGTGTGGCAGAAGATCTGTAATAAGGAATATAGGATCCTTTTCGTCTTCGCCAATACAAATATCCACTACGCTACCATCTGTAAGTGCCACCACTCCGTGGAGAGCGAGAGGCATAGCAACCCACTGATATTTTCTGATGCCGCCATAATAATGAGTCTTGAGAAGAGCGAGTCCTCCATCCTCATATAATGGATTCTGTTTAAGGTCAAGGCGAGGTGCATCGATATGTGCACCTACACCGTTAAATCCTTCTGTGAGTGGCTTTTCGCCAATAACAGCCATAAATACTGTCTTGTTTTTGTTTACGGAGTAAACGCGGTCGCCAGGCTTGAGTTCTGCCTTTGATGCGATATCGCAGTAACCTGCATTTTCTGCCATCTGTACTACAGTCTTTACTGCTTCGCGTTCTGTCTTTGCAGCGTCAAGGAATGTCATATAGCCTTCTGCAAAGTCCATAATCTGGGCTTTGAGAACATCATCTGCGCCATTCCATGGGCCTGGCTTTTTCTTTTTTTCTTCTATCTTTTCTGACATGTCAGTTACCCCTTTCGTTAAAACTTGATAGCTACGCCATCGGGATTATCTGATTATTATATTTATTTTCTATTTTTTCAGTCTGAATGTCAATGTACTAAAAAATCCGGGCATAGCTACCCGGATTTTCTGTATTTATTTTATCGTCACATTTTATTCATAGTGGGGATTTATGATAGTGAATCCGATTACCTTAGTATTGTTATCGAAGAGAAGGATATGCTGTTCGTGTTCGCCAAGTTCCGGATGTACCTCTTCATTTGAAAGATATGATGCATCTCTCAGGAAATAATTGAAGTTTTCCGGGAACTGGATACGAGTCCAGAAATACACATCGCTCATTTTATAAAGCTCTTCAGCTCCGTAAGAATTGTGATAGCTTGGTGCCGTGAGGATCTTTGCTGCCTCGCCTGCATCAGCTAACGCCTGTGCTTCTTCCAGAGGGATGTAACTGTAATTATTGTAAACAGCACTTGAACCAAACTGTAAGCTCAGCATATCTATATACTCCGTCATATCATAATCGCAAAGAGTAACTGTGATATCAGAAGTTCCCTGAGCATTGAGATCAGGTGCGCCTATAGAATAACCCACAAGTCTGTTGTTATCGCCATAAAGGAGCAGAGCATACGCTTCATTATAAATGGAAGTATATCTCATCTGAGAAGTTGCTCCATGAGAGCCACTTATCAGCATACCGTTCATATAATCACTGATAGTCAGGTAATTGTTGATGTCTGTTTCCACAGCCGGGATATCTGTCAGGTCAAAAGCTGTTATTCCAGCCTCAGGGAATGCCTCCTGAAGTGCTGTAAGCTCAAACTTTAATGCTTCACTCTCAATCGGCACAGAATAAATCACCTTTTCTATATCGTACGGAGTTGAGATATCGTAAGTGCCAGCCGCAGATGAGTCATAAGACGTACGCATAGTATAACCTATTGCATTATTATTTTCGTCTATCAGCAAATAGTACTTCCATACATGGTCAGTTTCATTTGCTTCAGGACCATCAGCTTCAAACTCACTGATAGGTTTCTTGTAATCTTCAAGACATCTGTTATATCTGCTCCAGAGCATACACTTGTATGCTAAAACATAATCACTATGATTTGTACCCATGTTATATCCAGGGATATAATACGCTGCACCGCTGTCAGCAACATCTGTTTCAGGTATATCCTCAACAGAGTTAATAAAGTTCTGGAAAAGCTCTCTTTCGCTTCTTACAAGAGGTCCTATATCATAGCTGCATTCTGTGATATCACAGCCCCACTTGCCGTCACCTTCATCTGTAAAATATCCAACAAAATAACCTGTCAATTCTGTTTGATTATCAAAAGTAAAGATATACGCAATGCCGCTGTTTTCCGGCCAGAACCATGCTTCGCTGCCATCTGAACCAAATCTTCCATTTGCTCCCACAAGACTTGCCACATGGAATGACTGAACAAGGAAATCATCTATGTCATCACCTATATAAGCTGCGCCATCCACTGAGATACTTTCAACTTCAAAAGGAAGCGTTTTCTGTAATTCGTCACGAGAAATGATAATCTTGCCTTCCTGATCAGCTTCAAACTGCAGATGGTACTTTTCACCATCATAAGGCGTCGTGATATTTACTTTTACTCTGCCTCCATTGCCACCCATCATGTCCGGTAAGAACATAACTCCTGTAGCAATAAGTGCCACTACCAGCACAGCAACAGCAATAATAATACCCTTCTTGCCCTTTTTCTTTGCAGACATCAGGCCAGCTTCGCCGGCAGGTTCATCACCTGATGGCGGAGCCATTGGAGTATCAGCCTCTGCAGCTGCCTTGTCAGCTTTTGCTTTTTCCTTTTCGGCCTTAGCCTTTTCTCTACTCTCAGCTACTTCTGCCACTTTCTTTTCAGCAGCTGCTTTAAATCCAGAAATCTTTGCAGCCGCATCAGCTTTGAGCTTTTCTATATCCTCAGCACGCTTTGCCTCGGCATCCTTCTTTGCCTGCAGTAAAGCTACCAGAGATTCTGGAGCACAATACTTTGAAACATTTGCAAAAGAGTATCCGCATCTGTGACATCTTGTCTCACTCATACGGTTTACGCCACCACATGTGCAGTACCAGAGGTCGGCAGGCTGTTTGTACTGGTAACGACCCTTTCGCATATTTTTACGTAAAAACTGTTCAAGCTCTGGCTCAAGTTCCATAAGTTCAAACTCTGGAAGTGTCACCCAGCTGTCACCTTCATTTTTCCATACAAGACCGTCTACAAATTTAACAGCAGTCAGTTCAACGCTGATGGCGGAGCCATCTGATAACTGAAGAGGAACTGCCGTTTTATAACCAAATGACTGGCCTCTTGCAATATGGTCCATTTCATAAACACAGTACGCAGTCTTGAGAACCGAACCATCATCTGCAAGTGTATTTATTACTACTGATATTTTGCTGACCGGTCTGGCAGATATATTTGTCCACTTGAGTTGAGCCACAAGGCGCAGACTTTTTGTATCTTCTAGCAGCACACCGGCAGCAAGAACTACAGGAGCCCCTGGCACATACTGACGCTGAGGCAGTCTGAAGCGTTCTATATAACGATTATTCATATCTGTTCCTCATCTTTAGAGTTCTGGAAGTTCGTCAGGATTATATGCTACAGATACATCTACAG
>JAFYUX010000020.1 GCA_017549385.1 Bacillota bacterium | reverse complement strand
TGTCCATCATTTCTGTCTTCCAGCCCTGACGTTCAGCGTAACGGATGTACATTCTGAGGAGGTCAGCACCGAAGAGAGCTGCTTCGTCACCACCAGTACCCGCTCTTACTTCAAGGATTACGTTTCTTGAATCGTTAGGGTCCTTAGGGATAAGGAGAATTCTGAGTTCTTCTGTGTATACTTCTACTTTATCTTCGAGATCAGAGAGTTCCATCTTAGCGAGTTCTCTCATTTCTTCGTCAGAGCTGTTGTCACCAAGGATTTCTTTTGCTTCCTTGATGCCGTCAACTGCGCTCTTGTATTCTACGTATTTCTGAACGATCGGTTCGATTTCGCCCAGTTCTTTTGCATATTTCTGCCAGTTTGCCTGGTCTGCAATAACATCAGGATCAGATACCTTTAAGCTTAATTCCTGGTATTTTTCCTGAATAAAGTCGAGTTTATCGTACATAATAAATCTACTCCTTGACTTCCTTAACTGTAGAGTCTGCCAACGCGGATATATCGCGTCTGCAAAACTCCGCACTCTTATAATTATAACACAAAACCCCCGTAAAAAAACCTATATCCACAATGGGCAAAGCTTTTATTTTGCGGGTTTCAGGGGATTTCTCTATATAAAACACGCGTCTCTTTTATCAGCGTGGGTTTATCGTTCTCAGTGTTCCAAAACCAGAGGCTTTCTTGTGGAACACATTAAGAAAGCCGGAATCTGTGATTCCGGCTTTGATTTTATTCGATGTTGAACTTCTTCTTGAACTTTTCAACACGACCACCACGATTGATCATCTTCTGCTGGCCAGTGTAGAATGGATGACAAGCTGAGCAAACGTCTAATCTCATTTCTTCCTTCATAGACTGAATTTCGAATGTGTTGCCGCATGCGCAAGTAACCTTGCAATTCTTGTAACCTGGATGGATTCCTTCTCTCATTATTTTCACCTCTTTTCGCGTGACGTATATATTAAACTCACGTTTTCTAGATAAATTAAAAAATACTAACGCTCTTCTGACATTAGCTTAATGATGATACCACACATGCTATACAGAATCAACCCTTTTTTCAAAGCTAATATCTAGAAAATCGTCTATTTTTTGCGGGTTTCAGGGCTTTTTGCACCGCTCCGCGGAGGCGTCACACAACATATAGTTTATCTACGTTTTGCGTATACCACACGGTCTAATCCTGGAAGATCTTTTATTACACGAATATCCTTAAATTTTTCCGTTTTTTCAAGCAGTTCAGGTACAGACTGGCCTTGATCATGGCCAATTTCCATAATCAACACCCCGTTTTCATTTAAACGGGATGGCGCCTCTTCAGCCAAAATTCTGTAAAACACAAGGCCATCATCGCCACCGTCGAGGGCCATCATAGGCTCATAATCTTTTACCTCAGTCTGAAGAGTATCTATAACCTTTGTTTCTATATACGGCGGATTGCTAAGGATCATATCAAATCCGCCTTCCAGAGGAGCAACCTCACCAGCATCCTGAACATTAAACATATCGGACTTTTTAACAGTCACTCTGTCAGCCACACAATTACGCGCAGCGTTTCTCTTCGTCATCTCAAGAGCGCCATCACTGAGATCGCAAGCTGTAACCTGAGCGCCAAGAATAAAATGAGCCATTGAAACAGCAATTGCGCCACTGCCACTACACATGTCCAGTATTCGCATATCAGCTTTCATGCCTTTAGCTTCTTCTAATGCCAGCTCAACCAGAGTCTCTGTATCCTGTCTTGGGATAAGCACATTTTCATTCACTTCAAACTCAAGGCCCATAAACTCCTGAGTTCCTACGATATACTGCAGCGGATACCCACCTGCTCTCTTTTCTATAAGTTCCAGATATCGTTCCTCCTGCTCAGATGACGCTTCTTTTCCACGCCCCATAAACAGAAACATTCTGGATTCGCCTGTAATATAAAGCAGAAGTTCTTCTGCGTCACGCTTTGCGTCAGCTATGTCCGCATCTGCAAGACGTGTAATACCTGTATTTAAAATCTCTCCAAAAGTCCTTGTCATACTAAACTCCTGTATATCAAGTTATTGTGTTTATCTTATAAAATTTCATCGTTTTTTTAGCATATTTTGTTGTTGATAACGTTGACACATTTTACCACGGATACTATAATATTAAAAGCTTATGAATGCTAATTATTAAATTGCGTGACACACTAGTTCACATATATGATGACCAAACCCTTATGACCTCGTATGACAGCCGCCGAAACTGTCATACAGATAAAAGCCCCAAACATCTCAGGTTTGGGGTTTTTATTTTATCCATTTAACATTTTTCTATCTATAGTAGTTTTATTCCTTAGAAATAGATTCCGCCTTAAACAGATCATCTTCGGCTGCAAAACTCATAAGGTCCGCATCCGTTGCTTCTGATACAGCCTTTTCTCTTGCCTGTTCTGCCTTCATCTTTTTTCTGTCTATTTTGTTACCCTGAGAATCCACATCATAAATTCTTTCTACCGGTGGTTCATCACTGAGACAAGCCTTTACTGCTACAATCGCAACTTCAATCATGTCAATGTCAGGATCCTTTGTAGTAAGCTTCTGCATATAGAGACCAGGAACGCTGAGAATCTTTACCAGCATGTTATCTGTACTACCAGCCCACTTGAGAACTTCAAATGAAATACCTGCCACCAGCGGAATAAGCACCAGTCTGGAGAGAAGTCTAACCCAAACGTTTGGCCAGCCCAGGAATGAGAATAAAAGTAAACTGATAAACATTACGAATACCAGGAAGCTTGTACCACATCTAGGGTGGAGCGACTCAAACTGCATGCAGTTTTCCGGCGTAAGCTCCAGACCGTTTTCAAAACAGTGGATAGTTCTGTGTTCAGCACCATGATACTGGAACACTCTCTTAATATCATTCATCTTTGAGATGGCCAACACGTACACCACAAACATGATGATACGCATAAGCCCTTCTATAAGGTTAAGTACAATTGCACTTTCTACAACTTTGCCGAGAAGCCCTACTACCCATGTCGGCAGAAGTACGAAAAGACCAACTGAAAATACAAGAGCTAAAACAACTGAAGAGTAAAGAAGGATGTTAAAAAATCCTTTTTCACCAAAAGTCTTCAGCAGCCACTGATCAAACTTGCTCATCTCCTCCTGCTGATCTGTAGGAATATCTTCCTCAAGAACCTCTGCAGAATACATGAGCGTCTTTGTTCCTGTAATAAGAGAATCGATGAAAACCACAACACCTCTGATAATCGGAATCTTTGCCCATTTACTCTTTGGTGCAATAGGCTGTTCCTTTACGTTAATAGTTCCGTCGCCCCTTCTGACAGCGATAGCTGTCCTGTCGGCACCTTTCATCATGATGCCTTCCATTACTGCCTGCCCGCCCATCTTTGTCGGGTTGGCATTTTTTATAAAAATCTTGCTGAAATCCATGTTATATATTTTCCTCTAACCGAATACTTTTGTCTTTCTTATAATCTCGATGAAATCCTTGTTTGACTTTGTGTGAGCCAGGTTATCGATAATGATCTCTGTAACTTCCTGAGTCCCCTGATTTGAAAGAGCGCGGCGCATCTTCCATACCGCATCCATCTCATCCTGCTGGAAGAGAAGATCTTCTCGACGTGTGCCTGACTTGCTGATGTTTACTGCAGGGAATATACGCTTTTCTGAAAGCTTTCTGTCCAGGTGAAGCTCCATATTACCTGTACCCTTAAATTCTTCGAATATAACATCATCCATACGACTTCCTGTTTCAATAAGTGCTGTCGCAAGGATTGTGATACTGCCACCTTCTTCAAGCTTACGAGCCGCACCAAAGAATTTCTTTGGGCGATGAAGCGCGCCAGGATCAATACCACCGGAAAGAGTCTTGCCGGATGACGGTACAACCATGTTATATGCCCTCGCAAGTCGAGTAATGCTATCGAGAAGGATAACTACATCCTTTTTATGTTCTGCCATACGCTGAGCATGAGCCAGCACCATTTCAGCCACCTTTACGTGATGTTCTGCCTGCTCGTCAAAAGTCGAATAGATAACATCGCCCTTGATAGAACGCTGCATATCTGTAACTTCTTCTGGACGTTCGTCAATAAGAAGTACAACCACAGACACATCAGGATACTGAGACTCGATTGCTGCCGCAATCTTTTTAAGAAGTACTGTCTTGCCAGTCTTTGGCGGCGCAACAATAAGACCTCTCTGCCCCTTTCCTATAGGAGCCAGCAGATCGATAAGACGTAACGACATATCAGCACGTCCACTTTCACCCTCGAGCCTGAGACGCTCATACGGGAATATCGGAGTCAGGTCCTCAAAAGGACGTCTGCGCATAGCTACCCCAGGAGGGTCACCATTTACCGTATTTACATAGAGAAGAGCACCAAACCTTTCGCCTTCGTTTGGTCTTCTGCTGATGCCTTTTATCTTGTCGCCAGTCTTGAGGTTAAAACGCCTGATTTGCGTCTGAGAAACATAAATATCTTTATCACTAGTAAGAAAATTATCAAATCTTAAGAATCCAAATCCAGCTTCAGCGATCTCGAGAATACCTTCTACCGGCGGTCTTTCCTCATCACTGTACTGTCGCTGCGGCTTTTCGGCCTCAGTCTTTTCTTTTGGCATCTCCTCGGCCACACTTTCTTCTAAAGCACGAGCCGCAGCTTCTGCTGCCTCCAGAACCGCCTTATGAGACTGCTCCGCAGACACGATTTCCTCTACCGCCGGTACAGCTTCAGCTGCTGCAAGATGCTCTGTAATAGCTTTGCGAAGTTCCGGCTTTCTGAGAGTTTCTATACCTATAAGGCCGATACTGGCTGCGTATTCACGCAGTTCTGCGACCTTCATTTTGTCCAGGTCCATTAATTCTGTTTTCTGCATCGGTCACCTTTCTAAAAACAAGGTGCGGGCTTTACGCCCGCACTTAAGTATAAGCTGTTTATTTTTCGTCACCCTGAGCGTAAACAGGCTTTTTGTTCATGTTGTGAATTGCTTCGATGAAACGAATAGTACCAGACGCACTTCTCATAACGATAGTGTGAGTCTTTACAATATTGTCCGCCATGAAACGTACACCCTTGAGCATATCGCCATCAGATACACCTGTAGCGATAAAGAGAATATCGTCGCCTGCTGCAAGGTCATCTGTAGTGAGTACATCGTAATAATGTGGGTTTGTCTGAGCCTGATGGATTTCTTCTGATGTGTGAGCATGAAGTCTGCCCTGAATTTCACCACCTAAGCACTTGAGAGCTGCTGCAGCAAGTACGCCTTCTGGAGCACCGCCGATACCTACCATGATGTCGATACCGCTGTCATCAAGAGCAGTAGCAATAGCCGCACCTACGTCACCATCTCTGAAGAGTTTGATGCGACAACCAAGCTGACGGCACTGAGCGATAAGATTGTTGTGTCTGTCTCTTTCGAGGATAGTTACAGTTACGTCCTCTACCTTTTTGTTGAGAGCCTTTGCAACGTTAATGATATTTTCCTTGAGAGGCTTTGTGATGTCGATGTGACCCTTTGCCTTTGGGCCAACCGCAAGCTTTTCCATGTAGTAGTTCTTTGTGTGGTAGAGCTTGCCTCTGCCCGCTACTGCAATTACAGAAATAGCATTTGCTGTACCCTTTGCAGTAGAAGTAGTACCATCGAGAGGGTCAACTGCGATATCTACAGCATCAGCATCAGGACCTGCTTTACCGATCTGTTCGCCAATGTAGAGCATAGGAGCTTCGTCCTTTTCGCCTTCACCGATAACAACAACGCCATCGATGTCAACTGTGCTGAACATATGTCTCATGCTTGATACTGCTGCCTGGTCAGCTGCTTCTTTGTCACCTCTTCCGAGCCACTTTGCAGAACCGATAGCTGCTGCTTCTGTTACACGAGCCAGTTCGAGAGCTAAGTCTCTGTCCATTAATTTTGTAGTTTCCATAGTCTTTCGCCTCCAATAGTTCCAGCGGAAAATAACACGTGTTTTTAAATGTATTTCGA
The DNA here is from genome assembly GCA_017549385.1 of Bacillota bacterium. Lineage (GTDB taxonomy): Bacteria > Bacillota > Clostridia > Peptostreptococcales > Anaerovoracaceae > RGIG7444. The sequence goes on along the minus strand of JAFYUX010000020.1, from coordinate 851 downwards.
AATATTAAATTATGTTATTACTACATATCTTTCTTTACTATGCTGCCTGCTGGTCAGCAGTTGCAGAGCCGTAAATCTGTGTGAGCATTGCTTCTGTGCCTGATGTGTCCTGAACAAAGTATGACGTAACGCCAATGTATTGACCAAGCCCCGGAAGTGTGTACGTTGTGATAGAGTCATCCTTGAGACCCATTGCTGACAATGCGTACTTTGATGCTGCGCCCAGTGTCAGGTCTGATTCTACATTGTTGCAGATAGTCTTTACCGATTTTACGATACCATGTGAAATGCACTGTTTAAACGCAGACTTGATGAATTCCTGCTGAGCTGCAATACGACCAATATCACCGTCTGCGTAACCCTTTCTATATCTGAGGAACTGTACAGCATGTTTGCCATCAAGAACCTGATAACCGGCAGGGATATAAATCTCAAGCGGAGGATCGTCATAAGGGTCTTTGTATTCCATTGTCTTCTGGACATCCATAGGTACGCCACCGATATCATCTACGATAGTCTCTACTGCCTCATAGTCAACAACTGCGTAATAGTTGATCGGCATACCGAATAGTACGTCGCTTACTGCATTTGCCGTGCCTACAATGCCTTCTGAACCATAGATGGAATTAATCTTTTTCTGTCCAGCTCCGCTGTAACCTGATCTTTCATAGTAAGTATCTCTAGGTACAGAAATAACATCTACTTTGTCATTTTTCATATCCCAGCTAACAACCATGATAACGTCAGTCATTTTTTGATTTACGCCTACAACCATCATGTTGAGTCGTTCAGCCTCTGTAAAATCATCAAAGAACGGGCTGTTTGGATCTACCAGAACACTCATTTCTTCT
>JAFYUX010000177.1 GCA_017549385.1 Bacillota bacterium | reverse complement strand
GTGGTCCTGTATCTGATCCATTAGTTCAGCAGGCTATCCGTAAGGTTGTTGACTATGCTGGTATCCAGACAATCTGTGGTGAAGGTGCAGTAACTCCTTACACATTAATCCAGGATGGTTTCATGGGTTCTAAGGGCGTAAGAAGTACAGACTACACTAACGTAGAAGAAGCTAAAGCTCTCATGGCTGAAGCTGGTTACGCTGACGGTTTCTCAATCGACTTTACAGTAACTGACCTCGATATGGAAGGTATCCTCTTAACTGACCTCGCTCAGAAGATTAAGGAAGACTTAGCTCAGATCAACATCGATGCTAATATCGTTACTCAGTCTTGGGCTGCTGGTTACGGTGATGCATACCGTGACGGTCAGCTCGGTTTCACAGTAATGTACTGGGGTATCGATTATAACGATCCTAACGTTCAGCTCGAATTCTTACCAGGCGGCGTTGTAGGTCTCAGAGCAGGCTGGACAGCTGATATGAACCCTGCACTTGCAGCTCTCTTCCAGAAGGCTGTAAATGAAACTGATAACACAGCTCGTGCTGCTATCCTTGGCGAAATCCAGGATGCTATGTACGAAGACGGTCCATTCGTATTCGTAGCTCAGGCACCAGCTCACATCGGTTACAACACAAGACTCACAGGTGTTGGTATCTCTGACCCATATGCACTTGACCTTACTCTCATCAACATCGCATAAGGCTTAGATTTCTTTAGTTAAATATTATCGAGGCAGGTTCTGCCTGCCTCGAGTATTTTTGTGTAAACAGGTTTTTACGTAAGGTATATCAAAAGGATATGTCTGACATAAGCATCTGTTTATTACGGATGAAAATATAAAATAGAAGAGGTGTTTTCTAAATGGATACATTAAAATTTGTCGCCAAAAGGTTACTTTACCTTATAGTAATGCTTTTAGGCGTAGCAACTTTAGTGTTTTTTATTACTAAAGCGTTACCGGGTGACGGTACAGCTGCAAATCTGAGCCAGAGAGCTCTCAGTGACCCTGAAGTAGTTGCAGCATATAAAGCAAAACATGGTCTTGATAAGCCTATCATTGTACAGTATTTCCTGTACATAAAGCATTTACTCTGCCTTGATCTTGGTACATCTATTCGTACAAATACTCCGATTCTTGGCGAACTTGCAAGATGCTTCCCGGCTACTATCGAACTTGCATGCTTTGCGATTGTAATTGCTACAGTTTTCGGTATTCTCTTTGGTATTATCAGTGCAATCAGACGTAACAGCATCGCAGATCAGGCTGTTAGAGCAATTTCAGTAACTGGTGTAAGTATTCCGAGTTTCTGGTTAGCCCTGCTTGTACTGTTTATATTCTATTACAAACTCGGCATATTCCCTGGTCCTGGCAGACTGAGCGTAATTTTCTCTCCGCCACCGACTATTACAGGTATGTACGTAATAGACAGTTTACTCGAAGGCAATATTGCAAAGGCATGGGATGCATTTAAACATCTTATCCTTCCAGGTACAGTACTTGCAGCCTTTACAATGGGCCTTATCACAAGAACTACACGTTCAAATCTTTTAGATGTAATGTCTACAGACTATATCCGTACTGCAAAGGCAAAGGGCCTTGGCCAGAAGATGCTTATCATCAAGCATGCTCTTGGCAATGCTCTTATTCCGGTTCTTACAGTAGTAGGTCTCGGTTTTGGTAACCTTCTTGGCGGTATGGTACTGGTTGAAACAATCTTCAACTGGCCGGGTGTTGGTCAGTTTGCATACCAGTCTGTAATGTCTGCAGACTTCCCTGCAATTATTGGCGTATCACTTTTAGTTGCATTAAATTACATGATTATTAATACGGTTATCGACATCCTTTACGGTGTTATTGACCCAAGAGTGAGGTGCAACTAATGCTTCGTTCAGTAAAAAAGTTATTTAAGTCAAATTATTTATTCACAATAGGTGTGATTATCTGTGTATTCTGGATTCTTATGGCAATCCTTGCACCGATTATCGCTCCATATGATCCTACTGCACAGGACATGGCAATGCGTCTGATGCCACCATCTGCAAAGCATATCTTTGGTACAGACAACTTTGGTCGTGATATCTTCAGCAGAGTAATTTTCGGTGGAAGATATTCTCTTCTGGCAGGATGCCTGACAGTTGTAATTGCAGGTTTTATCGGTTCATTATACGGCGCTATCGCCGGTTATGTAGGCGGTAAGTTAGACAACGTAATGATGAGATTTTCAGAAATGATTCTTTCATTCCCATCTCTTATCCTGGCTATGATTATCAATGCAGTACTGGGTTCAAACCTCTTTAACACAATGTTTGCTCTCGTTATCGTTGCATGGCCTACATACGCTCGTCTCATGCGAAGCATGGTTCTCAGCGTAAAAGAGCAGGAATACATTGCTGCGGCAGAAGTACTTGGTGCTTCTAAGTGGCGTATCCTTACAAAAGAAATCATTCCTAACAGCATCAGTTCCGTGCTTATCATGGCAACAACAGATCTCGGTAACCAGATCCTGATGTTCTCAACACTGAGCTTCCTTGGTCTGGGTTCAGCACCTCCAACACCAGAATGGGGTATGATGGTATCTGATGGTGTCGATTTCTTTAATAAATTCTGGATTTCAGGTTTCCCTGGTCTTGCGATTTTCACAATGGCTATGGGTGCTAACTTTATCGGCGACGGTCTCAGAGATTTACTCGATCCAAAACTCAGAAAACAGTTCTAATAATTAAAAATACAAAAGGAGAGGTGAGATACACTTCTCCTTTTATTTATATCCATTTACTTATATAATCATTATTAATGATACTGAATATCAAAGGAGACAACATAATGAAAGAAAACAGAGTAAGCCGCATCATGGCTGCCCTCAAGGAAATGGGCGCTTCACAGATGCTTATCGTAGATCCTATGTCAATCTACTACCTTACAGGTGTATATAACGAACCACACGAAAGATTTTTCGCACTTTTACTTAGAGAAGATGGAAAGCACGCTTTCTTCCTCAACAGACTTTTTTCTATTCACCAGGAAGTTGGTGTAGAAAAGGTTTGGTACAGCGATACAGATCCAGTTATGGAAATCGTTGCAAAGTATATTGATGCGAACGAAGTTCTCGGCGTTGATAAGGACCTTAAGGCTAGATTCCTTCTTCCACTGATGGAAATGAAGGCTGCAGCTGGTTTTATCAATTCTTCTCTCGCAGTTGACGTAACTAGAGGCGTAAAGGACGAAGAAGAGCAGGAAAAGATGAGAGTTTGCTCTCACATCAACGATATGGCTATGGCTGAGTTCAAAAAGCTCATCCACGATGGCGTTACAGAAAAGGAAGTAGCAGATCAGATGCTCAAGATTTACAAGGATCTCGGCGCTGATGACGTTTCATTCCCACCGCTTGTTGCTTTTGGCGCAAATGCTGCTGACCCTCCCCATGGTCCAGACGACACAGTTCTCAAGGAAGGCGACGTTATCCTCTTTGACGTAGGTTGTATCAAGGACAGCTACTGCTCAGACATGACACGTTCTTTCTACTACAAGACTATCACTGACGAGCACAAGTTTATCTACGAAGCAGTAAGAGAAGCAAATGAAGCTGCTATCGCAAAGGTAAAGCCTGGTGTTCCTCTCATGGAACTGGACCTCGCGGCTAGAAATCTCATCACAGACAGAGGTTACGGCCCAGAATTCAACCACAGACTCGGTCACTTTATCGGTCTTGGCGAACATGAGTACGGCGATGTTTCAAGCGTAAACCCACAGCCTGCAGTTCCTGGCATGATCTTCTCAATCGAACCTGGTATCTACGTTAAGGGCGACACTGGCGTACGTATCGAAGACCTCGTACTCGTTACAGAAGACGGTTGCGAAGTTCTCAACTCATTCCCTAAGGGCTTAGAAATCATCGGCTAATACTTCAAAAATATCAGCCATAACACATTAAATCAGCAAATCCCGACCGCTCCGCGGTCACGAAACACAAGAGGTGTAATATGAATCCAATTGCAACGCTTTACATGGCAAACGGCAGCAAAGTTGTTATCGAACTTTTCCCTGAAAATGCTCCAAATACTGTAAACAGCTTTATCTGGGCGGCATCAAATGGTTATCTTGATAACCACACAATCGAACGTATCGTACCAGGTAACTGGATTGACATGAGCTATTCTGCTTTCAACCACACAGAATGCCATTATCTCCTTCCAGCAGAATTTACTCTTAATCCAGATGCAGTTCCACTTGATTCTCATCCTGGTTGCGTTTGTATGGGCGGTTATGGCGAAGCAGGTCTCGCAAGCTGCGAATTCTTCTTCCCACTGAGAGATTGTCCTGATCACAAGGGTATTTATCCTGTATTTGGCAAGGTTATCGAAGGTATGGAAGAAATCTACAGACTGGAAAAGGTAGAAACAGTACCAGTTGATTTCCCAATTCCTGGCGTAGAAGTAAACAGACCTGTAGAGCCTCAGATTTTAGAAAGAGTAGAGCTGGAACTTCACGGAGTTACTTATCCAGAACCAATCAGAGTAGAAAATCCTGATCTTCCAATCACTTGGACTCAGAAATTTTAATAAAAAATAACTAGTATACGGCGGAAGTTATTCCGCCGTTTTTTATATTAGTAACACTTTTGTAACGCCTGATGATATACAATTAGTAAACATGTTATCCTGGAGGAAGTGTAACTTATGATAAAAATAAGAAAATTAATATCTATATTTTTAATACTTATATTTATTTCGGGAGTATTTACGGGTTGCAGAACACAAGATAATAATATATTTAATGAGACTGATGATTTTAAGCAGGCAAAAGTTGGTGTTTTAACAGGTTCTTCATTTGATTTGCTGGCATCAGAATATTTACCCGAATCTGAAAAGATTTATTATATGAATATGCCAGATTTAATTCTTAACCTAAAGCAGGATAAAATCGATGGTATTCTGATGGATAAAGGCTTATATACACCTTTTGCATGGGAAAATATGGGCCTTGGTTATATCGAGATGGATATGCCTGAAACGGAATACGCAGTAGCTTTCCCTAAAACCGAAGCATCAGAACCGTTAAAGAATCAGATTGATGAGTTTATACAAACTCAGACGGAAAATGGATGGCTCAAAGAACTGGACAAAAAATGGTTTTCTTCATCCGAACCTGATGGCAGCCTGGATTTTACCCAGCTTACAGGTGAAAATGGAACACTGCGTGTTGCGACTACTGTTGAAAGTAAACCTTTTGATTATTTGGTAGACGGACAGTATTGTGGCTTTGATGCTGATTTTATCTATAAGTTTGCAAAAGAATACGGATATTCTCTTGAAATTGATACTATGGATTTTGGTGCACTGATGCCAAGTCTTAGTGCCGGACGATATGATATTGCTATATCCAGTATTACGGTTACAGAAGAACGTAAGGAAAGCGTACTTTTCTCTGATATATACTGCAGAAGTCCTATTATAATGACAGTGCCGAGTAATGATTTAGCCGCAAATGATATAACTTATTCCAAATTAGAAGACTTTAATCAAGCTAAAATAGGTATTATTACAGGTTCTTCACATGATGGTACAGTAAAGCATTATTTCCCTGATGCGGATAGAGTATATTTTAACAGCATGGCTGACATGATTCTTGCGGTTGAGCAGGAAAAGATAGACTGCTATATAGAAGATGCTCCTTATGTAACAGCATTGATTTGGGAAGGCATAAATTTAAAGACTTTTGATGAATCTGTGAGCAGTACTACAAATGGTTTTATATTTCCTCAGGGAGAGAATGCATTTTTGCGGGATCAAGTAAACGAATTTCTAGATGATGTTAAGGCAGATGGAACCGCTGATAAAATCAAACAGAAATGGATGGGCGAAACAGAACCATCGGATCATCCTGACTATCAGAGTCTTAAAGGTGAAAACGGTACTATTCGCCTTGCGATAGCGGTTGACGGCAAACCTCTGATTTACCAGTATAAAGATATTTACACCGGTTTTGAAATCGAACTATTAACTCTTTTTGGACAAAGATATGGCTATAATTTTGATATTGAGGTTGTTCCATTCGAATCTATAATTGCTGGTGTTTCTTCAGGAAAGTACGATATGGGAGCCGGGGGCTTAAATATCACTTCTGAGCGTGAGGAAAGTGTAGATTTTACAATTCCTTACTCGGAGTTTGATGCAGTATTGGTTACTAAGGGAGAGGCTGTTACAGGTCAAGAAAATACTTCACATGCAGGATCAAACGGATCTTCAGGTACAGATATTAACTTCTGGAATGAATTTAAAGAAGATTTTCACAAGACATTTGTTCACGAAAATCGCTGGAAAATGATTGCAGAAGGTATTGGTGTGACCATGCTGATAAGTATCTGCGCTGCCATTGCTGGTACTATATTCGGCTTTGGATTATATATGCTTAGTCGATCTGAAAGTAGATTAGTACAGAATCTGACAAAAGGATTTGGCAAAGTGTTTACTCGTATAATTGATGGCACACCAGTTGTAGTAATCCTGATGATTCTGTTTTATGTAGTGTTCGGAAAAATCAAAGATATGAGCGGTACTCTGGCTGCTATCATTGGCTTTACACTGACTTTTGGTGCATTTGTCTATGATCATATGAGTGTATCTGTAAATAGTGTTGATCGTGGTCAAACAGAAGCCGCATACGCACTTGGTTATACAAAAAATAAAACATTTTTCCGCATGATTTTACCTCAGGCTATGAATATCTTCCTTCCATCATATTGCGGGCAGGCAGTTGACCTGATAAAAGCTACCGCAGTTGTTGGTTATATTGCAGTTAATGATTTAACAAAAATGGGAGATATCATCCGAAGTAATACATATGAAGCTTTCTTCCCATTGATTGCAACCGCTATAATTTATTTCCTTCTGACATGGGCAATTTCTCTGTTGCTTGGAATAATCAAGCGACGTTTTGAACCAAAAACTCGTAGCAAAGAAGATATTCTTAAGGGCATAAATTTCCATAATTAAAAGCAAAAAATATTGCTTTTAGTTGTATTACGGGTTGCAGACACTGATATACAACGTATTGGGGCTGCATTATTTAAATGATGCAGTCCCGTAGATTTGACGATGGCTCCGCCATCAAAATATAAAAAATAATTGGTAAAAAAGTTTAAAATAATAGTTGACGATTACTATATATCGAGCTAAAATATTATTTGTTGAGCAGGTCAGTTACAAGATATAGCTCAATCAATAAAATATGCGGTTGTGCTGGAATAGGCAGACAGGCACGTTTGAGGGGCGTGTGTCAGCAGACGTATGGGTTCAAGTCCCATCAACCGCACCAGATAAGATCAAAGTTCGATACATTAGTATCAGACTTTGATCTTTTTTTTATATTTCTCACTTTTGTATGACATTTATGAAAAATATTTCTGAAGTATAAAAGTCAAAGCAAAATTTCAATATTACATGAAGGGAAATAATCATTATGATACAGATTGAACATCTGAAAAAACAATATGAGAGAGTAACACCTTTAAAAGACATAAATCTTACAGTTAATAAAGGAGATGTTATATCTCTGATAGGACCATCTGGATGTGGTAAATCAACACTTTTACGCTGCGTAAATATGCTTGAGACTCCAACTGAAGGTAAGATAATTATCAACGGAGATGATATAACTCAACCTAAATATAATTTAAATAAGCTTCGTTTAAATGTTGGCATGATATTTCAGAGATTTTATTTATTCCAGCACCAGACTGTTATTGAAAATATCATGAAACCTCAAATGAAACTTTTAGGTAGAAGCAAACAGGAAGCATATGATAAAGCTCTTGCGCTCCTTTCAAGTGTTGGTCTTGCAGAGTTTCAGTTCCAGTTTCCAGACAAACTTTCCGGTGGACAGCAACAGCGTGTTGCCATAGCGAGAGCTCTTGCCATGGATCCTGAGATTCTTCTTCTTGATGAGCCGACTAGTGCCCTCGATCCTGCAATGGTAAGC
>JAFYUX010000176.1 GCA_017549385.1 Bacillota bacterium | reverse complement strand
GGCTAAGAAGTCAATGCCGACTGATATTGATTTATTAAAAAAGGTGGAAAGTGTAAAAGCACCTGACCATATTGCCATCATCATGGACGGCAATGGCAGATGGGCACAGAGACAGGGCAAGCCTCGTGTGTTTGGACACAATGCAGGTATGCAGTCTCTCAAGGAAATAGTGAGAGCATGCTCTGATCTTGGAGTGGGTTACCTTACTGTTTATGCTTTCTCCACAGAAAACTGGAAACGTCCAGAGGACGAAGTAAGCGGCATTTTTAAGATAATGGTGCTTTACATCCAGAAGGAGTTAAAAGAACTTCATCAGAAAAACGTAAAGATTAACGTGATAGGTGACTGGTCAAAGATTCCTTCAGATGCGGGAGAAAGCATGGCTCGTGCGCTGGAGATGACAAAGGACAATACCGGTCTCGTGTTTAACATCGCGTTAAATTACGGTGGCAGACGTGAAATCACAGAAGCCGTTAAAAAAGTATATAAAGAAGTGACAGAAAGCGGCGGTTCCGCCGATAATATAAACGAAGAAATGATAGCAAAGCATATGCATACTTCAGATATGCCTGATCCTGATATCATTATCAGAACAGGCGGAGAGATGCGTCTCAGCAACTTCCTTCTCTGGCAGTGTGCGTACAGCGAGTTTATCTTTACTGATGTCTACTGGCCTGACTTTACAAAGTCAGAACTCGTAAAGTGTATCGATGAGTACAACAGCAGACACAGACGTTATGGAGGGTTATAGGATTATGAAGACAAGAGTTCTTTCAGGCCTTGCCATGGCACCTCTTCTGATTCTAGTAGCATTGGGTGGACACTTTGTTACAGGTTTTGCTCTTGTAATAGCACTCATGGGTGTCAGAGAGTTTTTCAACGGATTTAAATCTATGGATATAAAGCCATCTTATCCAATTGCAGTAATCTCTATTGTAATTATATTTGGCATAGATGTTCTTAGATTTAATATATCGCCGACAAAACAGTTTATCTGGGAAATTGACTGGACTACAGCATATGTTTTCTGGGCATTTTTATCAGTACTCTTATCGCTGCTTTATCTTTTCAAGATAAATGAGCGTAAGATTGAGGATGGCATGGCTACCATCACAGGTATCATGTACGTGGGTTTTTTTGCGCACCATGTTGTTCTTACAGAGTGGCATTTAGGCAGACTTCCGGGAGCATCTCCAGTATGGCTTATCTTTATCACAGCATTTGGCTCTGATATCTTTGCATACTTTGGAGGATACCTTTTCGGCAAGCACAAATTATGTCCGGCTATCAGCCCAAAGAAAACAGTAGAAGGTGCAATTTCAGGTGTTGTATGCACTATTGTCCTTACAGTACTCTTTGCACACTTCTTCCTTAAAGGTGACATAAACGTATTCCTTTACGTGCTGGTAGGTCTCACAGGCAGCATTGTTTCAATGTTTGGTGACCTGACAGCATCTATTTTCAAAAGAAAGATGGGTATAAAAGACTACGGCACCCTGATTCCTGGTCATGGTGGAGTTCTGGACAGAGTGGACAGCGTACTCTTTACAGCACCTATGGTATATTATTCAATGTTATTCATTCATTGGATTTCGTAGCAGATTAACAGCCGTATCTTCTTCGGAAGACACGGCTTGTCTCGTATATATAGAAGAAAACAGAGGAAAGATCATGAAAAGATTATGTATTCTTGGTTCTACAGGTTCAATCGGCACACAGACACTTGATATCGTTAGAGACAATACTTCAGATTTCAGTGTGGTAGCCCTTTCCTGCAGAAGTAGCTTAGAAAAGATAAAAGAACAGATTGCAGAATTCAAGCCTAAGTATGCAGCAGTTGCCACAGAAGAACAGGCTGACATTCTCAGACCGCTTTTTCCTGATACAGAAATCCTTTCAGGTCTAGAAGCCCTTGTTTTTATAGCTTCTCAGACAGAATGCGATATGGTTGTAAACAGCCTTGTAGGAATGTCAGGTCTTGAGCCTACTTACCATGCTGTTTCAGCAGGCAAGACGATAGCTCTCGCTAACAAGGAAACTCTCGTTGCGGGCGGAGCCCTCGTAATGGGGCTGGCTGCAGAAAAGGGTGTTGATATTCTTCCTGTGGACAGTGAGCACAGTGCTATATTCCAGTGTCTTGAGGGTTACGACAAGAGCCAGGTGGAAAAGATTATTCTTACTGCTTCTGGTGGTCCTTTCAGGGGTAAAAAGATTGCAGACCTTAAAGATGTTACTGCGGCACAGGCTTTAAAACATCCAAACTGGAGCATGGGTAACAAGATCACAATCGATTCTTCTACACTTATGAACAAAGGTTTCGAAGTTATTGAGGCTAGATGGCTTTTTGACATGCCTGCCAGCCGTATTGATGTAATAGTACATCCTGAGAGCATCATACACTCTCTTGTAGAGTATGAGGATCACGCGGTTATGGCGCAGCTGGGACTTCCTGACATGAAGGTTCCTATCAGCCTTGCCCTCAATTATCCAAAGAGACTTAAAAACGATATGCCTTCGCTTGATCTTGCGGCGTGGGGCAGTCTTACATTTGAAAAGCCTGATCTTGAGACTTTCAGATGTCTTCAGATGGCTTATGATGCGCTTGAAGCTGGCGATACTTACTGTACAGCTCTCAATGCGGCAAATGAGATTTGTGTTCAGGCGTTCTTGGAAGGCAAGATAAAGTATCTTGATATTCAGGAAACACTGGCAAAGATTCTCGATTCTCACAAACCGTCAAAGGGGGCAGATCTGGCAGAAATTCTCAGAATCGACAGAGATGTGAGAAGCCAGACAGAGATTATTTTAAAGGGGTAAATTAGTGAATATTTTAATAGGTATAGTTGTCACTCTTGTGATACTTGGGGTGCTTGTCATCGTACACGAGGGTGGTCATTTTGTGGCGGCAAAAGCTGTCGGAGTAAGGGTAAATGAGTTTTCCATGGGTATGGGACCGTTGTTTTTTTCAAAGAAAAAGGGCGATACTCTGTATTCTGTAAGACTTTTACCTATCGGTGGATTTGTAGCTATGCATGGTGAAAATGAGGAGTCGGATGATCCGAGGAGCTTCAGCAGCAAACCTGCATGGGCCAAGGCTCTGATTCTTGCGGCTGGTCCGTTTATGAATTTTCTGCTTGCTGTTGTAATAATAGCTGGTCTTATCACTTATGGCGGAACAGGTATAAAGCCTGTTGTTGATTATGTTACTCCAGATATGCCGGCGTATGTGGCTGGTATTGAGGCTGGTGATAAAGTTACAGCAGTAAATGGTGTAACTTATGAAGATGCTGATGATATGATGGAGGCTATCAGTGAGTCAGGGACTTCTAAAGGCTCTGTAATACTGACAGTTATGGATGGAGAAACAAACCAGGTTTCAGATATCAATGTGGATTTTGTAGAGGCTTCAAACGGTCGTATGTATATGGGTGTCACTTTTGATGCTAAACATAATCCTTTTGTAGGACTTATTGAGGGCGGTAAGATGGCTGTCAATATGGAAGTGGAGATGGTAAAAATGCTGTCTAAGCTTATTACAGGACATGGCTC
>JAFYUX010000175.1 GCA_017549385.1 Bacillota bacterium | reverse complement strand
CGGTATCTGTAAGGTAAATATCGATACAGACCTCCGTCTCGCTATGACAGCAGAAGTCAGAAAATATCTCCACGACAACCCAGGTGACTTCGACCCAAGAAAGTACCTCGGTCCTGCAAGATCTGCTATTAAGGACATGGTTTCTCACAAGATTAGAAACGTTCTCAGAGCAAGCAACCAGAGATAAAATATTACGTAAAAAAATTAGAGCTGAAGCAAAATGCTTCAGCTCTTTTTATTTTCTCTTATACTAAAAACTTATCAAAATTGTCCTCTTCAGAGTTGATGTAGTGCATGAGGATGAGGGCGCACATGATAGTCACGTGTTCTTCCTGAAGAATACGGCGGCATTCGTCTCTGTCTGCAAATACCACGTTGATGTCTTCTGTCTGTTCCTGGTGTTCTGTAGTAGCTTCACCGGATGCGTAACCGTAAACTGTTGAAATCGCTTCGTCAGAAAGACCGATAGAAGTGTAGTACGGTCTTGATGAATTGTGACCTGTTACAGGTTCGAAAGTCATACCAGTTTCTTCGAAGAATTCTCTCTTTGCAGTTTCAAGAAGGTCTTCGCCCTTTTCACAAAGGCCTGCAGGAAACTCGTAGATATAATCATCTAGAGGATATCTGTACTGCTTTTCAAGAACCATCTTGCCGTCCTTTAACGCAACAATCATAACTGCATCCGCAGGCTTTTCTTCGCAACGGAGCTTGAGTGTTTCAGGATCTGAATTTCTGGATGCCATAAAGTACGGGCTTGTGCTGCCATCTCTGTGAACGCTTGTGAGCTCGTACATATTGAGGAATCTGTTGTCTGTCTGCTTTTTGATTTCAGTTACTCTCTTCATTTTCTAACCTCTTAGTCGATTACTCTTACTTCTGTAATTACAGGCTGATTTTCTGCTGCAACTGTACCATTACCGTCTGTTACAGGTGTGTTTAAGCAAAGGTCATCTACGATGTCCATACCTTCTGTTACATAACCGAAAGCAGCATATTCGCCATCGTACATAGGCTGGTCTTCTGTCATGATAAAGAACTGTGTGCTGCCGCTGTCAGCTACAGATGCTCTTGCCATTGAGATTGCGCCTCTTGTGTGTGAGAGATTGTTTTCTACACCGTTAGAAGCAAATTCGCCCTTGATACGGAACTCGCCGCTGCTGAGACCGTCACCTGATGGAGAACCACCCTGGATAAGAGAACCAGTAAGGATACGATGGAATGTGATACCAGTATAGAAACCTGATTCTGCAAGTTCCATAAAGTTTGTTACTGAAATAGGAGCTTCGTCAGCATTAAGCTCAATCTTGATAGTACCCTTGCCTTCGATATCCATTTCTACGTGATGGAGACCTGTAAGAAGTTCTTCTTCAGAATAAGTCTTGAGCGTACCAAAATACATATCTAAGATCTGTTCTGTAGAAAGTTCTTCTGTAGTGTCTTCTTTTTTAGTTCCTGCACAGCCTACAAACATGCCGAAGCAGAGAACTACAGCCAGCACTACTGCTGTCACTTTCTTTAATACATTATTCATTTCTCTTCCTCCCGAAAAATGCAGAACGCACATATAAGGACGTTCTGCACAATCATTTAAAAATTATTTTCTAATACCTGTAAGGAATACAGGCATCATTTCTGACGCATATTTTACAAGGGAGTATTCGCCGCTGCAGAGGCACCAGTCGTAAAGAAGTGATCTTTCACATAAAGCGTAAAGCTTTACAATCTCGTTTACCGTCATGCTGTCGGAAATCTGTCCCTTTTTCTGCCCCTCTACTATAGTCTGCTTGAGAAGCTTGTAATAGTATCTGTTGTGGTCAAGAAGATGTCTGTGTCCTGTAGTTACCAGCTGTGATGAATAGAGTCTCGCTAAGAGATCGAGAGAAATCTCATTTTCTACCATAGTAAAGAGTTCTCTGTTCATATAGAGCAGCTTTTCAAAACAGTCCATCTCCGGATCCATAGTTTCTGCCAGAGCCACATACTTTTCATCAAACAGAAGGGAAAGAGTACCTAAAAGAGCATCTTTGCCACTGAAGTAATGATAAAAAGATCCTTTTGATGTGCCTGACAACGCTATGATCTCATCTACTGTAGTATCATCATAACCCTGCTGATAAAACAGTTTCCAGGCAGAAGAAATAATCCTGCCCTTTGTGTTTCTTTCGTTTTTCTTTGCCATTAATTATGCCTGTGCCATCTTCTGGATTAATTCTGGATCAAGACCTGTAAATGCAGCAACATATGCTGGAGAAACCTGCATGAGTTCCTTTGCCATGAAGTAAACAGATGTGCTCTGTTCTTCGTCCATAATGCCAGTTACTACGCAGAAGTTGATATAAGCTGCGATCTTTCTCATATCCATTTCACCGATAGGTGCATTGTTTTCTTTTGCTTCGTTGATCTTTTCAGTAACGATATCCATAAATGCGAGACGAATCATACCAGCTCTAGTAGCTTCGTCATCGTTCTTTGCCTTAAAAGCAAAGAGGTTCTTTTCGATCTGATATACAGGAATACCTGTGAATTCGCTGATTTCTTCGTTGCTCATAGGCACGTGGTTTTTACCTTCGAAGAGTTCTGCCTTTTCTGCTTCTGTGATAGCACCTGAGAACACACAAAAATTTACTGCGCAGTTGTAGATATTGTCATCAACATCCTTTGATTCGCCAAGGTAATCCTTTGGTTCTGGCATGTTTCTGTAATCACAGAGAACCTTTCTGCACATCTGATCTGCTGTTACATATTTATAAACAGGCTTATAATTGCTGTTTTTCTTTGCATTTTTCTTTTTTGGGGCTGCCATAATATACACTCCTATAATTTTCATAATTTTGCAGACTCCGTCTGCGACCGAATTATTATACCACATAACATTGATATACTGAACATTATTCTGTACTGGAGTTCAGACTTGTTAAAATAATATTTACCAAAAGTGTTGCATTTGCATTATTTTGTGCCACGTACATATATTATGATTCAGTTATAGAAAGAGATAATCTCTATCTCTTGAGTTTAAGGCATATCAGATAAATCAAAAGTTTAAAAATGGAGGATAATATTATGTTAAGAAATAAAACTGCAGTTGTTACTGGCGGCACTAGAGGTATCGGTTTAGCTATCGTAGAAAAGTTTATCGAAAACGGAGCAAAGGTTGCGGTTCTCGGCTCAAGACAGGAAACGGTTGAAAAATCTCTGGCATCTCTCAGAGAGAAATATCCTGAAGCAGAAGTAATGGGCCTCTGGCCAAAGCTCAGCGATGCTCATCAGGTAGGCGAAGCCTTCGCAAGAGTAAAAGAAGAGTTTGGTTCACTTGATATTCTGGCAAACAATGCTGGTATCTCTGCTTCTCAGAGCCTCTACGATTACACTCCTGAAGATTTCTCAAAAATCGTAGACCTCAATATCTCAGCAGTATTTATCTGCTCACAGGCTGCGGCTCGCATCATGAAAGAACAGGGCGGTGGCTCTATCATTAACACTAGCTCTATGGTAAGTATCTATGGCCAGCCTTCAGGCGTAGGTTACCCTGCATCAAAGTTTGCTGTAAACGGTATGACTAAGTCTCTTGCCCGCGAACTTGGCAAAGATAACATCCGTGTAAACGCAGTTGCACCAGGTGTTACTAACACTGATATGGTTGCAGCTCTGCCAGAAGAAATGATCAAACCGCTTATCGCAACTATCCCTCTCGGAAGAATCGGCGAACCTGAAGATATTGCAAATGCGTTCCTCTTCCTGGCAAGCGAAATGTCAAGCTATGTAACTGGCACAATTCTTTCTGTAGATGGTGCGGCTCGCAGCTAGTTTCAATCGATATAGTTTGTTAAAAAAATAATTTACACATTCCATATTGTTTTTTAAAATAATTTGTATTAACATATATTTATTAGTAAGCTAATACACTCACTTTTCACTATATACAACAATCCGAACTGCCGGTGCTCGCTCGCACCGGCAGTTTCGGTTTTTGAATCATATTTGCAGAATCCTTCTCATATAGATATTCCAAAAGGGTATGGGAAGGGAGAATGCAGTGAGATGAAAGATTATATAGAGGATCGTGTACTGGAGCTGGCTGCATACGTACTGGAAACAGGCACTACTGTCCGAGGGGCTGCAAAGCATTTTAAAATAAGTAAATCTACAGTCCACAAGGATATCACAGAAAGACTGGAAGAAATCAATCCCGGCCTTGCCCACGAAGTAAAATCCATCTTGGAAAACAACAAGGCCCAGCGTCACATCCGAGGCGGTCTCGCCACACGAGAAAAATATCTTCACGAAAACAGATAAATCGAAAAGGACAGCAGATCTGGTATATCCCGAGATATGCCAGACATCATTGCTGTCCCTTTTTTATTTTTTACCAGTTCCAGATTTCTGCAGGATCAGCAAGAGTTCCATCCTTTATCGTTTCAAAATGCAGATGCGGTCCATCCTCCAGCTCAAAGAGAGAGCTTTCTCCAACAGTACCTATAACATCTCCACCAGTCACAACATCTCCTTCGCTCACATCAGCTTTTCCAAGACAACCGTAAACCGTCTCAAGTCCATCTCCGTGAGAAACTTTAACTGTAATACCATATCTGTCATCTTCCTGAACAGAAGTTACAGTACCGTCTTCCATAACTATAACAGGTGTATCCACCGGCGCTTTTATATCAACACCTTTGTGAACCAGATACTGACCTAAAGTTTTAGAATAAACCAGCTGTTCGCCAGAATACGCTTTAATAATTTCACCTTCTGCAGGCATAATTGCCGCTTTACCAGTGCTTTCAGCTTTTCCTCTTCCTCCGGCAGCACCGTCGGCGGAGCCGTCCTGTGAGGCGCTGTCCGTCACCGGTATTCCTTGAGACACACTTATGTTTGGTGTAGCCGAACCTGGCGATTCATTTATGCTGTTGCGTTCCACTGAACTCTGAAAACCGTGTATTATAAGTCCTCCGATAATACTGAGGCACAAAAGTCCGACTATGATTCTGTAGCTCTTCCCAGAGAGAATGCCTGTATTTTTTTCATTGCTGTTTTTCATTTCAATCCACCTCCGGTTATTATTCTTGCCTTAAAAAGCTCCCCTAATACCGGCGAAAAAAGAAAGTTTTATTTTGCTCACATATATACAAAATTACATTTTGCATACAATTTCCTTGATTGACTATGCTGTTTGGAGTATAATTTTTTTGTTCAGGCTTTAACAATGATTGTGGCTTTGAGCTGCACATTTCATCTGGACAGACAATTTTCATGGAAACAGAGGTATTATGTATGGAATATTTATTTGCCGAAGGAAACGGCCGTGTCATCACAGGTAAGGACAAGCTTTTTGGCGTAAACCAGCTTGCAAAAGCCGCTATTAAAGAACATGGCAAAGAAAACGTTATCAATGCTTCTATTGGCGTTCTTCTTGACGACGATGGCAATCTCATAGTTCTTTCATCTATGATTGACGTTCTCAAGAACATGACTCCTGCTGAGTACGCTGAGTACGCACCTATCGCAGGTACTGCAGAATATCTCGACGTTATAAAAACAATCACTTTCGGAAATCATATGCCAGAAGGCTACATCGAAGCATGTGCAACTCCTGGCGGTACAGGCAGCATCAGAAACACAATCTCATGCTATACAAAGCCTGGTGATTCTATTCTGACTTCAAACTGGCACTGGAGCCCATACAACGTTATCGCAACAGAAATCGGCAGAAAAGTTTATACTTATCAGATGTTCGACGACAACGACAACTTCAATTTCGCTTCTTTTGAGGGCAAGATCAACGAGCTTCTTGAAGTTCAGGACGGTGTTGTTATCATCTTTAACGCACCAGCTCACAACCCTACTGGCTACACACCATCAAATGAAACATGGGACGAAATCATCGCTATTCTCAAGCGTTGCGCAAAGCCTGGCAAGAAAATCACTTTCTTCCTGGATATTGCATATATCGATTTTTCAGGAGATTCCGATAAGGCAAGAGAATTCCTTCCTAAGTTCGGCAACCTCCCTGCAAATATTCTTACAGTTGTTGGTTTCAGCGCATCAAAGGGATTCACTTTCTATGGTCTCCGTACAGGCGCCATGTTATGCGTAACTAGCGATGCTGAGATCGCAGCAGAATTCAAGCGCGTAACTTCTTTCGCAAGCAGAGGCTCATGGTCAAACTCAACTAGAGTTGGTCAGATTGCACTTGCAAAGGTATTCAACGACGAAGTCCTCCTTGCAAAGGTATTCGAAGAAAGAAAAGCCTACGAAGATCTCCTTGCCGCAAGATGCAAGGCATTCAAAGAAGCTGCTGACGAAGCAGGTCTCCGTACTTGTCCGTTCAACGCTGGTTTCTTTATCACTATCCCATGCGAAAACGAAGACGCAGTAAACGAAGAATTATTCAAGTCAAACATCTTCTGTATTGCAATCGGCGGTGGTATCAGAGTTGCCATCTCTTCTATCACAGAAGAAGCATGCCGCATCCTCCCTGCTAAGATCGCCGAAGCTATCAAAACTATCAACGGCTAGTATTCCCGACCGCTCCGCGGTCAGGATTTTAACCGAACTGCAAAACCATACAAAAAATAAAAATCGGGTGACTGCACATTTAGTGAAGTCACCCGTTATTTTTATAATTATTCGCCTTTGATTTCTGCAATGCAGTCTTCGCAAACGTTTTTACCACGTACAGTAACTACGTTTTTTGCGTTTCCGCAGAAGATGCATGCTGGCTCGTACTTCTTAAGCATGATGTACTCGCCATCTACAAAGATTTCGATTGGATCCTTGATGTTGATATTGAGATTTCTTCTGAGTTCGATCGGGAGAACTACTCTACCAAGCTCGTCTACCTTTCTAACAATACCAGTTGCTTTCATTTCAATCTCCTTTCCTTACTTTTCAGATTTGGATATCCTTAAGATAATAATTTCCTGATTGAGACTACGGCGTTTACAAGACTAACAACCGCCTTAACCGTACTCTGATTGTTTTTAATAAAATCTGCCATGTCAGTCGTTGACTCTGACAGCGTACTTACTACTTCTTCCATGCCTGTAGTGGCCTCGGAAACAACTCCTGTAACTTTCTGCGTATCATCCAGAATCTTTGTAAGAGACTTAACTGCTGGAATGCAGTTTCTTACAACTCTGATAACATAAACCAGCAGGATAACAGCACAAATGCCGATAAGGAGCAGCAGCGCATCACCAATTGTAATTGTAGTATTCATACCTACCCCTTCTGTATCAGTACGTCCATTCTTTTAATGACTTTTGACGTCTATTTGAATTAAACCATAAGATTTATGAAATTTCAACCAGAAACTTGAAATAACTGTAAATTAGAATATATACATACATGTATTAATATACTTACACGTAACACAATTTTACCCAACCTGATATCCACTCTCAGGAGGAATTATGAATAAAATCTGGGCCATTATGCTTGCCGCAGGAATATTATCCTTTGGTTTTTCGAGCCTTCCAGGCACCGCTGCGGATGGCAGCGTCAGCTTTTCAGACAGCCTTTTTACCAGCTGCGAAGAAGCCGTATATTTTGTCATCGGCCTTGCAGGCATAATGGGACTCTGGAGCGGTTTTATGAATATAGCAAAAGGATCGGGGCTGATTCATTCTCTCTCTGTGAAATGCCGTAAAATCATGAGTTTCCTGTTCCCCAACATAAAAGATGAAGATACTCTCATGCTGATGCTCATGGGATTTATGGCCAATATATTTGGTGCAGGAAACAGCGCAACCGTCTTTAGCCTTCAAGCTATGAAAAAGCTGGATGAAACAAATCCCCGCAAAGAATACGCCAGCAATGAAATGTGCATGTTTGCCACTGTAAACATGTCCATGCTGCAGCTGGTTCCAGTGACTGTTGTCGATATAAGATCCAGGGCCGGCTCCGCTGCCCCGGAGGATATCATCCTCCCCTCTCTCATCGCAGGACTGCTATCTACCATAACAAGCATCGCAGTCTGCAAAATCTGCGAAAGGAGGAGTGCCCCGCCATGAGCCACATCCTCTCTATGATATCCTCCGCTTTTCTGCCGGCCCTTCTTGCAATCATCCTGATCTACGGTTTTGTAAAAAAGGCTCCCGTTTACGATCTGTTTATCGAAGGCTGCCGCGAAGGACTTTCCTCTGCAGCCAATATCACTCCATACATTATTGCCATTTTTCTAGCTATTACTCTTATGACTGATTCAGGAGCCCTCTCTGCACTTGAAAAACTGGTAGCTCCTGTCTTTAATATCCTGGGCCTGCCACAAGAGCTTTTATCTTTTATGATAATGCGCCCTGTATCCGGCAGCGGTACTCTGGTACTGGTAGAACAGCTTGCCGAAAATTTTGGTGCTGACAGCTTTGTGTGCAGGTGCGCTTCCACTATGATGGGGAGCAGCGAAACTCTGCTGTACGCTATCGCTGTTTACTTTGGAGTCACATCTGTAAAGCACCTGCGACACACCGTTGCGGTCGGCATCGCCGGGTATATTATTGGTATCTGGGCATCATTCTTGTTGTGCAAAGTCATGTGATAGTGTATAATATCTGTGCATTATGTACATTTTTAGATTTGGAGGAATGAAGTGGCTAAATTCTTAGTAGAAAACAAAGGCCCGTTAAGAGGAGAAGTGAGCATCAGCGGTGCAAAAAACTCTGTGCTCCCTATTATGGCAGCTACTCTGCTTTGCAACGAAGAGTGCATCATCCAGGATGTACCTGCTCTTCGTGACGTAGAAGTTATGTGCCAGATTCTCGAAAGTCTGGGCGTAAAAGTAGACGCTGACTTCAGTAACAATAGATTATCATTAAACGCAACTGAAATTCTGCACAACGAAACTCCGCCAGAACTGGCAAAGCGTATGAGAGCATCCATTCTCACTATGGGTCCTATTCTCGCTCGTAAGGGTAGTGCAGTAGTAGCTCTTCCTGGTGGCTGTGCTATCGGTGCAAGACCTATCGATCTTCACCTCAAGGGATTCGAGGCTTTAGGTGCGGAGATTATCTTTGGCGAACACCACGTAGAAGCAAGAGCAGAAAAGCTCAAGGGTAACAGAATTTACCTCGATTACCCTAGCGTAGGTGCTACTGAAAACATCATCACAGCTGCAGTATTTGCAGAAGGTACTACTATAATCGAAAACGTAGCAGAAGAACCAGAAATCGTAGACCTTGCAAACTATCTCAACAAGATGGGCGCAAAGATCAAGGGTGCTGGTACTGACACTATCAAGATCGAAGGTGTAGAACGTCTTCACGGTACTACTCACACAGTTATCCCTGACCGTATCGAAACTGGTACTTTCATGGTTGCAGCTGCTATCACTAGAGGTGACGTTCTCATTAAAAACGTTGTTCCTGATCACGTTCGTCCTGTCATCGCAAAGCTCACAGAGTGCGGTTGCGTTGTTGAGGACACTATCGATGGTCTCAGAGTAAGAGGCGACGTAAATCCTTTAGTAGCAACAGACATCAAGACTCTCCCATATCCGGGATTCCCTACTGACATGCAGTCTCAGTTCATGGCACTGCTCACAACAGTAGAAGGCCAGAGCACAGTTATCGAAACAGTTTTCGAAAACAGATACATGCACATCTCAGAACTCAATCGTATGGGTGCTGATATCACACATGACGGCAGAAGCGCAATCATCAACGGCGGCGCACCGCTCCACGGTTCATCTGTTATGTCTACTGACCTTCGTGCAGGTGCTGCTCTCGTACTTGCAGGTCTTGTTGCATCAGGCACTACAGAAGTAACTGAGATTTATCATATCGAAAGAGGCTACACTGAGTTTGTAGATAAGCTCAGAGGCATCGGTGCAGAGATTAGAAAAGAAGACTAAGATTATAAAAAATCGGCCCCGCTAAATCAGTGGGGTTTTCTTTTTGCAAAAACCATAAAAGGACGTTTCTGATGAAACGTCCTTTTTATGTGAATATTCTGTTTAGATTATTCTTCTTCCTTAATCAGAGAGCTTGTACCGATAGTGTCTGCGCCAGCTCTTAACATAGCCTTAGCCTGTTCAGCTGTCTTGATACCACCTGCAGCCTTGATCTTAACATCCTTGCCTACAGTCTTTCTGATAAGCTTTACGTGTTCTTCTGTAGTTTCGCCGTTGAAACCAGTTGCAGTCTTGATGAAAGCAACGCCTTCTTCCTTAGCGATTGTACAGATACGAACGATTTCTTCCTGTGTGAGAAGTGGAGCTTCGATGATGAGCTTTACTTCAGCAAGACCCTTAGTGTTCTTAACTGCGCTTCTGATTTCATCACGGAGTTCCTTGTCCTTACGATCCTTAAGGAGACCGATGTTAGCAACAAAGTCAACTTCCTTTGCACCTTCTTCTGCAGCGAAGATAGCTTCGAAAACCTTAGCCTTGAAAGAACCGCCACCTGTAGGGAAACCTGCAGTTGTAACGATCTTTACTTCTGGATGATCCTTTAATTCTTCATAACAGATTCTTACGAAACCTGAGTTTACACAAACGCCTCTGAAGCCGTTGATGATAGCCTGCTTACATAAGCTTCTAACGTCAGCAACTGTACAACCAGACTTTACGTTTGTATATTCAATTACCTTATTAAGATCTGACATCTTAAAAATTCCTCACTTTATTTTAATTTATTTTACGATAACGCCTTCCTGGCCGTTAGCGATGTGACCAGCGTTAGCTTCGTCGATATCAAGGTGCATATCTCTGAAGTGCTTTTCACCAGCTCTGATGAGAACGTTTTCGAATGTAACAGCCTTAGGGCCACCAAACTTGATGCCTACGAGGTCGCCATCCTTAACGCCAGCTTCTTCAGCCTGAGCTGTAGAAAGGTGAACGTGTCTGAGAGCTACCATAACGCCCTGTGGGATTTCGATTTCGCCCTTAGGACCTACGAGCTTGCAACCTGGTGTGCCATCGAGCTTACCAGATTCTCTGATGTCTACTGGGAAACCTGCGATAAAGCAGTCAGTTTCACAAAGTTCTACCTGTGTTTCTGGTCTGAAAGGACCGAGAATTCTTACAGCAGCGAGTGTGCCTCTTGGACCAACAACGTCAACCTTTTCGTTAGCAGCGAACTGACCTGGCTGAGAGAGATCCTTGAAGTTTGTGAGTTCTACGCCTTCACCGAAGAGTGCTTCGAAATCTTCCTTAGAAATATGTACGTGTCTGTTAGAGATTCCTGCTGGTACTGTGTAACCCATATTTTCCTCCTTGTAATAAAAACTACATTTAAATTGATAATAGTAATGTAAATAGATTTTATAATCAACAACATTTCTGACGGCATCCGCCGACAAATCAGTTATTTTTCAACGATTTCTGTTAAGTATGTGATATGTGGAAGTTCTCTGAATCTTTCTGCATAGTCGAGACCATAACCGATGATGAACTTATCATCAACAGTGAAACCTGAATAATCAGGAACTACGTCAGTCTTTCTGCGAGCAGGCTTGTCAAGAAGCGTAACAATCTTTACAGACTTTGCACCCTTGCCTGCAAAGAATACGTCCTTGAGGTACTTGAGTGTAACGCCTGAGTCGATGATATCTTCGATGATGAGCACGTTTTTGCCTG
>JAFYUX010000174.1 GCA_017549385.1 Bacillota bacterium | reverse complement strand
GCGAATGCAGCTGTAGGACCAGATATATTTACACGGCTACCGCCGAAAAAAGCAATAACAAAGCCTGCTACAATTGCAGTGTACAGACCTTTTTCAGGAGATACTCCCGAAGCAATGGCCAGCGCAATCGAAAGCGGCAGTGCGATAATAGCAACTATCACACCTGCAACAAAGTCACTGACAAACTTTTTGCCAGAATACTGACGTATAGTTGAAAATAATTTAGGTTGAAAAACTTTCATCATAAAAATACAACGCCAACGCGTTGCCCTTTCTTATGTCATAAAAATGACATCCACTTCTATTTTTTTACGGTCCACATTATACGCCTGTAATTTTGATATTTCAATCAGCAATTAAATAAAATACAAAACAATTTAATGATTTCATCCTATATACTTACACACACTAAAATCTTCAGACTTTTCAATGCAACTCATCATCAAACTATGTATAATGTTCAAGAAAAGTATTTTTAAACAACCATTTATATATAAAGGATATTTATGAGCAATTATTCACATCTGATTTCTGACGATATCATGCAGCGCGAATATCTCGACCGCATTATGTCTGCTGACCAGGCTGTACAGATGGTAAAGGACGGCGATCGTGTCTATATCGGCACTGCCAGCAGCATGCCTGATGAGCTCAACGAAGCTCTTGCCCGCAGGAAAGATCAGCTTCAAGATATAACAGTAATGTGTTCCAACCCAAAGCTGCCTTCAGCAGCTATCGAATGCGGAGCATTCAACACTCACTCATATTTTATCGGTGACCAGGAACGCAGACATTACGGAGAAAAAACTTTTGATTTCAGCCCTATTCATCTCAGTCAGGTGGATATCTGGTGTCAGCACATAGGTCGCCCTTCTGTGGCATTTTTCGAAGTTTCTCCGCCGGATGAAAATGGATATATGAGTTACGGTGCATCTGGGGTCATTCTCCATGAGTACGTAAAAAAGAAGGC
Source organism: Bacillota bacterium (assembly GCA_017549385.1). Taxonomy (GTDB): domain Bacteria; phylum Bacillota; class Clostridia; order Peptostreptococcales; family Anaerovoracaceae; genus RGIG7444. The sequence goes on along the minus strand of JAFYUX010000174.1, from coordinate 6,969 downwards.
TGACCGAATTATTCTTCAGGTCAACTGCCACGCGCCTTATGTTTATGGTGAAAACAATCTGATTCACTGCACTGAGGCAAATGCTATAGTTGAGTTTGATCACGAAATCGGTATTATCCCCGATGTAGGTGTAGATGACACTATGCAAAAGATCTGCAGCTATGTTCTGGACCACATAAAAGACGGCAGTACTATCCAGCTTGGCATCGGTCGTGTTGCTACAGCTATGGGGTACCTGCTCAAGTCTAAAAATGATCTGGGACTGCATACTGAGGTTATCGGCGACTCATGCATGGAGCTTATCAAGAGTGGCAATATAAACAACTCTCGCAAGACGTATTTCCCTGGAAAAAGCCTTTGCGGTTTTGCTCTGGGCTCATCTCAGGAGCTTTACCGTTTCCTGGATCGCAACGAAAATCTACATTTCCAGCCATTCCCGATTCTCAACAATCCGTACAATATAGCTAAAAATGACAATTTCATTTCGCTTAACAGCGCCATGAGCGTTGATCTTACAGGTCAGGTTGCATCCGAAGGTGTGGGATTTAGACAGTTCTCAGGTACTGGCGGTCAGCTGGACTACGTAAAGGGTTCTCAAATGTCAAAAGGCGGCAAGTCTTTTATCCTTCTGGAGTCAACTTTCCACAGCAAAAGTACCGGCAAGTCCGGAAGCCACATCGTTTCCACTTTTGATCCTGGCACAGTTGTCACTACGCCACGTTCTGAAGTCCAGTATGTCGGCACTGAGTTTGGCTGCGTAAATCTTAAAAATCTCTCCGTAAAAGACAGAGTCAAGGCAATGATCTCCATCGCCCACCCGGACTACCGCGACCAGCTCTACGAAGAAGCTAAGATGTATAAGTTGTTGTAGCGCTTCTCCAATCAGGCATTATGTCCAGTTCCGGAATTTAACAAATAAACGTAAGCGGAGCTTTCAGGAAAATAATAAGGTGTGCATGAGTCTCTCCATGAGAGGACTATGCACACCTTATTTGATTAAGATCTGTTTATTTTTCTGCGATTTTCCTTTTCTGGATGATATGATTGAAGGAGCTTAGAACGTGTTTGCCGTTCTGGTTGTATCCATCGATCCTTACACAAACTCTGCCGTTCTTAGGGCCTCTGTCTTCTTTTTCTACAACGTATGCGCGACCGTGAAGTTTATCTCCGGACATTACAGGTGCGTACCACTCCATTCTGCAGCATGTGCCGGCGATGAATTCATCGCCCTGAGCTTTGTACTGAAGCCATTGTTTCCATAACAGCATGGCTGTCATAGTACCCTGGGGAAGTATATCGCCAAACTTTGTGGTCTTTGCGTAATCTTCGTCAATATGTACGCGAGCGATGTCATATTTGTGGTTGAATGCCAGTGCTTCTTCGCGGTCTATCTCAACTTCGCCAAGCTGCCATTCCATATCCATTTCAAATTCTTCAAAATACATATTTATATCCTTCTTTCTGGATTCTACTAATCTGCAAGCTTAAGCCTCAGTCGGGCGTCTTCTATAAACTGTTTCGTATGTAGTCGTCATCACGTATTTGTCGTGCTGATTGAACACGTCGATTTTGATTACTACTTTGCCGTTCTTTGGATTTATCTCAGCCAGTTCGGAAATACATGCTTCGCCGCGAATGACATCTCCTGCAAATACAGGCAGAGTCCAGTCAAACTGACAGGATGAGCCAGCTACGAACTCGGTTCCCTGCACATCGTACTGTGCCTGCCACTGCTTTAGCATTTTTAATGAAGTAAGTGTTCCCGGCGCTATTATGTCTTTGAAATTGGATCTACGGCCATATTCTTCGTCGGCATGTATAGGCGCCGGATCGTATGCGTGGGCATACGCAAGCATCTCTTCACGGGTTATTTCTACGGGCTCGATGCTCCATTTCATTCCTGTCTCAAATTCTTCGTAATACATTTTGTGCTCCTGTCTGATTCTATTGCTAAAGTTTCCGATCTGCTAAAGTTTCTGATCTGTGCTCCCAACTATCTGTCTCTATTGCTGATGATCGCCAGTGTACGTTCTCGGCTATCTGTCTCTATTGCCCACGATAGCAAGTACTCTGATAAAGAGATTTATTATATCCAGATAAATATCCAATGCACTATCCACCGCGTTATCGACAGTCTTTACATACATCTGAGCCTTTACCCAGTCATATCCGATGTAGAGCGAGAAAATCAGCGCTGCCACATAAGAAATAAGCTGCGGATAAATGCCGAAAAGAGAGCAGATAAGCTGCGCCACCAGCAGACCTATCAGTGATACAAAGAGCATGCGTCCCATGCCAGCGAAAGTTCCCGGAAACATACCTGAAACAAACATCATTGTAAGGGTAATGCCTGTTGTGATTACAAACGCTTCAAATATAACCCCTGTAGAATAGCCTTGCAACGCCACGGAAAGCACCGCCCCTACCGGAACTACCACCATGTTGTAACCTATAAAACTTACCAGCGGGCTCTTTGATTTATAAGTAATCGAAATACCTACCATGCTCAGCACAAAGTAACCTATAAGCAACACCAGCCAATTCATGCTATAAAACATCGGTGCCAGATATCTGCACATCAGTGCATTTACAAATACGCCCCATACGATAACACCACCAATTACCAGATTGTACATGCGTTCTGATACAATCTTACCCACTCCGGTGTTATACATTCTTTCTTTTTTATTTGATAATGATGCCATACCCTGACTCATACAATACCTCCTGCGAATATTTTTATTTTGTCAACGGAGTTGTCGACACATCTAAAGTATTCTTACCCATATAATTATAATTAAAAATAGGGCATGTGTACAAATTATTATCGTTAGGAGGTTTGAGTCTTAACATTTATTGTTATGGAGGTTTTTATATAATCTTGATTGTATAACTCTTCTAATCTATTTTAAATATTCATTAATTAATGTCATAACCTTTTGCGAGTTTATGGGCGATTGTCGTGATTCAAATGTTGCAATAAGATTGCGACCGATGAATATACCGTTTTGCTCGTATATGTGAAGTTTTTTCAGGGTTCTCTCCATATATTCGGGATCATCCATCATGCCAAAATGCTCCCAGTACATTTCTTTGCGGCTATGCAGGTTTAAAACTGTAAAATCAGGATGATAGTCTTTTGTAATCTGCCAGCCAGCTTTTACTCCCGACTCATTTATTTCAATAGGATACTCGTAGCGGTACGGAATACCAGCCTTGGCTAAAGTGTCTGCAATTATAATTTCTGACTTGGAACGCACCCGTTCACCTTTAGCAGTGAAGAGTTCTGGCATCCCATCGTAAAATGGTTTGCCCTGGTATTCTTCTGCCTCCCATCGTGCAACAAACTGTTCATCGATTTCTACCACTGGAATAACCATTTTCTGACGTTCTGGATGAAGTGTTTCGTATACTTTCTCTACTTTGACCTTAGGGTATCCCTTTAAAAATCTCCGTATTGACTTTAGTTCCTGCTCTACTGCCCGTAACACCTTCTGATCGTAATCCTTTTGCGCCAGGCTACATGCGAGTTCTTTGTTTCCGTTTGGTATATAGTTACCCCTCAAATGGTTTGCGTCTATTCTATGGTAATATTGATAACCTGAATGATTTTTGCAGATATTAAGTGAACCATTTGGAAAAGATTGCATACTTAATTCTTTTTCTTTTCTCACTTTATTCAGAAACGTAATCCGTGCCTCTAAAAGCCCCAATATATAATTACTGTTAATATAAAACACACCTTTCTTATAACAAATATTATTCTGATCCCTTTAAAAATAGTAATGCTACCCAAAAGCATCATCTAAGACAGTTAAATTTAATACACATATATTTTCTCACTGCCACCCACACTCTTTGCAATCACATCAAAACAGTTATGTTTTCACATTTTTTGTTTTTAACTGTTATGCTCGTCTTGCATCCTTTCATAAAACAGTAAATACTTTATTTTATGTAATTCTCACTGCCAATTTCCTGTTGTACAATAACGGTTCTACAGTAAAAGCTTCCATTTCTATTATTTTCACTGTTATAAAAATCTTCTTTCTATCCGTATTAACAGTGAGACCCAAATATTTTTAAATTTTCACTGTCATTTACTTCGTCCCCCTCTCTTTATCAGCAGTAATCTTTAGCTCTAATGAAAATTTAACTGTTTCCATTGCTTCCTAGTTCACTTTTAATACCGCGAAATCCTTAAATTCGGCCCAGTTCACTGTTTTTTCACTCCAGTTTCTAAATTCATTCAATGCGTTTCCCACATTTTACCATGCTTCACCCTATTTTTACAATATATGTAAATTCATCCCGCCGCTAGTGCCTTCCATATATTAAAAGTTACGAAAAATCCCCCTCACATCCACCACTTAAAAGCACAAATCGAAACTGGCATCCTCACATCGCGCTGACTTCCCCTCGAAAATACAAAAGAGCGACCTTGCGACGCTACCGCTCTACCCCAAAAGCACAAAAAACGAAAAAAGACTGCTTTGCAGCAGCCCTTTTCCGTGTGAGTTTAATATTATGATAATATCTCTATCCTTGCAACATCTGCTCAGGATAAACATATGGCATGGCTATTTAAAACACATTGTTGATGAAGTATCCGTAAGTCATACCTTCTGCGATACCTTTTGTCATCTCTACCATCTTTGAAGTGTCACCGATGAGGATAACACCAGCGAGACGGAAGTTTACGAAGTAGAACTTTTCGTATTTGCCGTTCTTTGCATCCTTAACTTCGATGCTCTTGTAAACCTTTTCAGGATCCTTACCGTTTTCGCCGAGAGCAAAGATGCTTGTGTTCATTGCATTTATTACGAGAGAGCTGCCCAGAGCTTCAAACTCAACGCTGTCACCTGCTGCGCAAGCGCCTGCAATCTTGCCTGTTTCCATTGCCTGAGCCCAGAATGCCTGCTGCTGACCGTTAAATTCTGTGCAGTCGCCACAAGCGTATACGCCCTCGATGTTTGTCTTCATGTTTGCATCTACCACGATGAGTCTGTCAACCTTGATGCCTGCTTCCTGAGCAATAGCAACATTTGGTCTCATACCTGTAGATACGATAACCAGTCCAGCTTCAAACTTTCTGCCGTCTGAGAGGAGAACTGCGTCTTCTGTGATTTCAGCAACGCCTGCGCCTGTCACGATGTTTACGCCAGCCTTGTTGCAGAGCGCTTCAACCATGATAGACGCTTCGTTGTCTAACTGCTTTGGCAGGAGGCCAGGAGCGCCTTCGAGAACTGTTACGTCATATCCGCCAAGCTTGAGTTCCCATGCAGCTTCGAGACCCATTACACCACCACCGATGATAACAGCTTTTTCTACACCTCTGTCTGCCAGGATCTTCTTTGTCTTTTCTGCGTCTGCGATATTTCTGATAGAAACCACGTGAGCCTGATCAGCACCCTTAATCGGCGGAACAAAACATCTAGCGCCAAGAGCGTAAACCAGCTTGTCATATGGAATTTCTGTATTTTCGCAAACTACCTTCTTATTTTCTATGTCAATAGAAACTACTCTTGTGTTGAGAGCAACTTCTACATTGTTACCTTCGTACCATTCTGGACCTTCTACAGCAAACTGATTGTCAGAGAAATCAGCCAGGAGAGCTTTTGTAAGCATAGGTCTGTTGTATGGGAGTGCGTTTTCGTCAGTCACGATAGTGATCTTCGCAGTTGCATTTCTTTCTCTGATTGCAGCTGCTGCATAGTGAGAGCCAGGACCACCGCCCAGGAGCACGAAGTGCTCGTCAGTGTCTTTCTTGAATTCTGCAGCCTTAACTTCTACTGGAACGAAATTTTCAGGACCAACGCCGCATACTGGACACTTCTTTACTGATTCGTCAAACTTTTCACCACATACCATACACTTCATCATCATAATTCTTTCCTCCTTAATGTTTTTCTGTTCCTGAGCTAGGTTCACAACTTCCACTGTCAGGATACTGATAATCAATATTTTTTACCTTTCAAATCCGATTTTTTACTCACATTTTTGGATTTGATTCTTTACTTTTCCTTGACTATAAGTTAGCATACTTAATAGAACAACGCTGTTGCAAATGCAACAAGGAAAATTTTTTATTTCAAAAGGAGATTCCGGCATGGCACCTATTCTCAGCAATAATGTTAGTTTATTTAAAGATATATCAGCAGCCGATCTTGAAAGCATGTACTCATGCCTCAGCGGCGTAAAAAAGAGTTTCTCTGCTGGCGAAACTGTTTGCTCATTTACTGCCAATGAGCTTCGTCTCGGCATCATCACAAAGGGTATTGTACGTCTTGAGCGTACAGATTTCTATGGTGACTGCTCTATGCTTGACCGCCTTGGGGAAAATGACATCATCGGCGATATCTCGGTTTATTCTTCTGTAGATGACAACGAAGTATCCGCTGTCTGCGAAAAGGACTGCGAAGTTATCTTTATCAATCACGAAAAGATTATCAACCCTTGCGAACATATCTGTCCTTGTCATGTCACAATGACAAAAAACCTGCTGACTATGATAGCCACTAAAGCAGAACGTCTCGCTCTCCGTGTTGAAGTTCTCTCCCACAAGAACATCCGTGCAAAGCTCATGAGCTTCTTCTCAATGGAAGCAAAGCGTGCCGGCAGCAATTCTTTCACTCTGCCGTTCTCAGTATCCACACTGGCATCATATATCTGCGTTGACAGAAGTGCTATGATGCGCGAGATCGCAAAGATGAAAAAAGACGGCCTCATCGAAGCCGACCGCAGAAACATAACTCTGCTTGAACAGAATTACTAAAAAAGCTAAAATATATTAGAAATCATTTACAAAAACAATTCAGGAGGTATTAACATATGGATAAGAAAGTCGCAGAACTTTTAAACGATCAGATCAACAAAGAACTCTACTCAGCATATCTCTACTTAGATATGGCAAACTTCTTTGCTTCTAAGGGCCTCGATGGCTTCGCCAACTGGTACGAAGTACAGGCT
>JAFYUX010000173.1 GCA_017549385.1 Bacillota bacterium | reverse complement strand
TATTTCTACATAATAAAAAAAGGAACTGACCGAAATCAGTTCCTGATTTTTTATATCTTTTAGGTCGCAGACCTAGCAATTAGTCCTGTGTGTATGGGAGTAATGCTACGATTCTTGCTCTCTTGATAGCTCTTGTTACTTCTCTCTGGTGGATAGCACAAGTGCCTGTGATTCTCTTAGGGAGGATCTTACCTCTTTCAGTCACATACTTCTTGAGAGTATCTACGTCCTTATAATCGATGCTAGCAGCGCCGTTCTGGCTTTCCTGTACGCAGAACTGGCAAACCTTTCTTCTTCTGTTGCCGCCTCTTCTCTTTTCCATTGTGCGCGTCTCCTTTCTCTAGAATGGGATGTCGTCGTCAATAGCTTCGAAGCCTTCAGGTACGCCGAATGATGGAGAACCTGCCTGAGTACCCATATCTGTCATTCCCTGAGGTCTGTTGAATCCGTTGCCAGCACCTGTGCCTTCACCTCTGTTGCCGATAAAGTCGAAACGATTTACCACCACGTCAGTTGTATAAACAGTATCGCCCTTCTGGTTCTGGTAAGAACCTGTCTGGATTCTGCCCTCTACAGCTACCTGTCTGCCCTTTGTCATGAAACGTGAGAAAGTTTCAGCCTGCTTTCCAAATAATGTGATTCTAATAAAGTCAGCCTGTCTTTCGCTACCGTCCTGACCTCTAGTCTGACGATCTACCGCTAATGTAGCAGTACATACTGGCATCTGAGAATTTGTATATCTGATTTCTGGGTCTCTTGTTAATCTTCCTATTAAAACGACTACGTTCATTTTAAACTCCTTTTTACATGAGTACGGGGTCAAACTCTAAACCGTATGGCTTAGTTTTCGTCCTTGTTGATGATCATGTGTCTGATGCAAGCATCAGCGATTCTCATTCTTCTGTCTAACTCCTTAGGGAGCTCCGCACCTGCCTGGAATTCGATTACTACATAGTAACCTTCTGTCTTCTTTTCGATAGGATACGCAAGCTTTCTTGTACCCCAAACGTCAACCTTACTAACAACACCAGCACCATCAGTGATAACCTTCTGGAATCTTTCGATTGCAGCGTTCTTAGCTTCTTCGTCTAAAGTTGCGTTGAGGATAAACATTACTTCGTAATTCATCATTTTGTTTTCACCTCCTTATGGACTTGTGGCCTCACCCTCATTGATGAGGCAAGGATACTCGCTCTTTCCGCAAGCCATAATAGTATATCAGCGAAAATACCCCTTTGCAAGGATTTTTTCAAGTTTTTTATCATCTTTTTTCGTTGAAATTTCAAGCAGTTGAGCCCTTCTTGCGTCATTCCAGCGCCGCCCCCGCAGAGCCGAGTCTACACCCCAAAATATAGTATTTCCTCTTCAGCTCCGGCGCATAATGTATGATTTGCATAGGGCTACATTTCACCATCTTCATTCTTACACTCCCCTCACTCAATATTTTCCTATTACAACTGCGGGCTTAAGCTCTGTTTTTAGTGTATAATTTATGTGCACTTAACTTGTAGAACCGTAAAATTTAATAAATTTAGATTTCCACTGTCGACAGTAGGGCTAAAAACTAATCAATAACAGTAAAATTTCACAAAATCCTATATTTTACGGTTGAGTTCGATCATTACATCACTGCGAAAACAGTAAACCTAACAGAAAATGCAATTTGCACTGTTCCAAATTACACTTTTTTAGTCTGAAAACAGTAATTTCCCGAAAATTCACTTTTTTACTGTTCTGTATGACTTATTTGCTACTTCCCGGACAGTAAAATCCGCGAGATTTATCATTTTCACTGTTGCGACGAACTCACGCGCTACTTCCCGGACAGTATAATCCGCGAGATTTATCATTTTCACTGTTGCAATGAACTCATGCGCTACTTCCCGGACAGTATAATCCGCAAGATTTATCATTTTCACTGTTGTGACGAACTCGCGCGCTACTTTCTGAACAGTTAGACCTACGAAATTTATCATTTTTACTGTTCTAGCCAACTTGCACTACACTTATCAAACAGTGAAATTTGCAAAATTGATGTTTTTACGGTTGTACCGTAGCTATGTACTGTTTTTCAACCATAAAATCTTAAAGTACTACAAAGGGATTAATTAATATGAACGCAAAACTCGCAGCACAGGCTGTTTCAAAATTTCTCATAGGCGTAGCTCTGGTGGGGCTGCTGGTTTTTCTGCCGGCGGGATCTCTGGAGTTTAGCAATGGCTGCCTCTTTATGGCCATCCTTTTCCTGCCTATGCTTGTGGTTGGCTTTGTACTCATGGTTAAAAATCCTGAACTCCTGGCCAAGCGCCTTGAGTCAAAAGAAAAGCAGGCTACCCAGCAAACTGTGGTAAAACTCAGCGGACTCATGTTCCTTGTCGGCTTTGTGCTGGCAGGGATGGATTATCGCTTTGGCTGGTCGGACCTTTCCGGCACAGTTGTGACTGTAGCGTCGGTAGTATTTCTGGCGGGATATATAATGTACGCAGAAGTGCTCCGCGAAAACACTTACCTGTCACGTACTATCCAGGTGACTGATGACCAGCAGGTTATCGACACTGGACTCTACGGCATCGTGCGCCATCCTATGTACCTGGCAACACTCCTCATGTTTATGACAATGCCTCTGGTACTGGGATCACTTCCATCTTTTGTGGTGTTCTGCACATATCCATTCCTCATGGCAGCCCGCATAAAAGACGAAGAAAAAGTCTTAACAGCTAAACTCCCAGGCTACGCTGAGTATAAAGAAAAAGTACGCTACAAAATGATACCTTTCGTATGGTGATTTGCAATTGCAAGTCCACTGACGAACTGTCATCCAATTGAATAACTATAGCCTAATAAATTTATTTAAATCAACGCTGCAACTACAGTTTCAAAATGAACTGCGACTCAACGTTCAAAACGAGCTGCAAAATATACTTTGAAATAATCCGAATCCTCGCCCCGAAAGGAGCTATATATGAAAAACTACATGCGCGCCCGCCTCTTTGTAGGTGTCGCCTTTCTGATTCTGTCCATCGTCCTGATTGTAGGCTACTCCCTCAATGACGACTCTATGGAATCTCATACATCAAACATATTTGCCATGGACACGACCATGACGCTGACCGCTTATGGAGAAAATGCAGAAAAAGCTGTCTCGCTGGCACAAAAGGAAATCTTCAGACTGGACGCTCTGCTGTCCATCTCAGGCCAGAACAGCGAAATCGCCAAACTCAATGAAATTTCTGTTTCATACATTAATAGTTCCAACGACTCTGACAGTGCCGTCAATTCAACTGATAATCAGACAGAAATTTCCGATACACTGCCTGATGCTGCATTAAATGCAACTCGCTCTCTCGACGTCTCTGACGACACGATAACTTTGCTGGGCCGCGCCCGCGAAGTTTCCGAGTCTACAGGAGGTCTTTTCGATATTACGATTTCACAGGTTATGGACCTCTGGGGTTTCAGAAGTGACGCGCACCAAGTGCCGTCTCCAGACACCCTTGCGGCACTTGTTGCTGAGATCGACTACACAAAAGTCCAGACCGCAGGCAACACTGTGACCCTGCCCGTCGACACAAAAGTCGACCTGGGCGGCATCGCAAAAGGCTTTGCATCTGACCGCGTAATGGAGATTTTCCGCGAGGCCGGCGTCACTTCCGGTATCATTACCCTGGGCGGCAATGTCCAGGCGCTTGGCCAGCACCCTGAAGGCCGCCCTTGGAACGTCGCTATCGCTGACCCATTCGATCCAAACAGCACATTTGCTACTATTAAAATAGAAGATTGCGCCGCTGTCACTTCCGGCGGTTATCAGCGCAACTTTACAGAAAACGGTGTAACTTACCACCATATCATCGACCCTCGCACAGGTTACCCTGCCGACAGCGGCATTGTATCAGTTACAATCGTAAGCCCTGACGGCACTCTTGCCGACGGCCTTTCAACGGCCCTCTTTATCATGGGCCTCGATGACGCATCAGCTTACTGGCGCGCCAACAGCGACAGATTTGAGGCAGTTCTTGTAACAGCCGACGGCACAACTTATGTGACCGGTGTCTCGCAGACAGATTTGAAATGGCAGACGGCTCTACGCCGGAAATCATAAAATAACGCAGGCAGAAGTGCTCCTATTATTATCAGATAAAAGAGTACTTCCATAATAAACGACTTGGCACCAGCGATTAACAACGTTACATTTTTCGCTTCCCCAGTATTTTCTGCTCAACTTTGCCGTTGCCTATTTATAATCATTCATATATAATCAGAACACCGACAGTTCGTTTGTACCATCCTGTCGTAAAACAAAACCAGGACTACTTCATAATAATATTGTGATTACTGGCTTTGCTTTCGTGGCAAAGCCTTTATTTTTCGCAAAATATTTGTTCGAGGCGAAACTGCCGCTTTTTCGGCAGAGCCTTTTTTGTTGAAGGTAGTTTTGTACTTTTCAAGTCTGCCCACAGATGGCAGCTTATACCAAATCATCTCAGGAAGGATTTATCATGAACTCAAAAGTACAAATTTCAAAATCAGATACGTCACCAAAATCCTGGCTGGCAAAAGAAAAAGAATCGACTATCATCCTGCTACGCAGCATTCCTGCTACGGCAGTTTCGCTCTTTGTAGTCAGCGTCATCTGCATGAACCTGCTGGCCAACAAAACTCTGGTGCAGACAGAATGGATCGCCCTGGACGGCGGTATCCTGATATCGTGGCTTTCCTTTATGTGTATGGACATCATCACAAAGTATTTCGGGCCAAAGGCTTCCACAAAGATCGCCATCCTGGCATCTGCCATCAACGTGCTGACATGCCTGATTTTCTACATCGCCAGCATCATCCCGTCCCACGCCTACGATTACAGTGCATTTGACTATATCTTTGGCGGCACATGGTTCATCCTGCTGGGCAGTACCATCGCCTTCCTTACATCGGCGGTGATCAACAACGTCCTCAACTGGACTATCGGCCAGGCCTTCAAGCACAATCCTGACAGCAAACTGGCTTACGCAACACAGTCGTATATCTCCACTTTCGTGGGACAGTTTCTGGACAACTTCATATTCTCGATCATAGTATTCGTGCTTTTCGCACCGATATTCTGGGATGGTTTCCACTGGACAGTTTTACAGTGCGCAATGTGCGCCCTCACCGGTGCCGTGGCAGAACTCATCATGGAAGTTCTCTTCTCACCTATCGGATACAAGATTCTGATGAACTGGAAAGCTCATCAGGTAGGCGCAGAATATCTAGAGCACATAAATCGAATTTAATCCCAGAAAGCAAACTTGCAAATTTTCTCAGCAAAATCGCAACTTAAAACATAAATCTTGCGACAAGGAGCGCAAACATAATGAAAGTATTTATCACAGGAACTTCACAGGGTATCGGCAAAGCCATCGCTGAGCTCTTCCTCGAAAAAGGTCATGACGTTATCGGCGTTGACCGCCAGGTATCAAGCATTGACCATCCGGCATACATCCACCATCAGTGCGATGTTAGAGACAAAGAAAACATGCCTGAGATTCCAGATGTGGACATCCTCATCAACAACGCCGGCACACAGAACGAAGACGATATCGATATCAATCTCAAGGCTCTCATCTGGATTACAGAACGTTACGGTGTTCAGCCAAATATCAAATCAATCCTTAACGTTGGCTCCGCCAGCGCCCACACTGGATCTGAATTCCCTGAGTATTGCGCCAGCAAAGGCGGTGTAATCGCATATACTAAAAACGTGGCAATGCGTGTAGCTCCATTTGGCGCAACATGCAACAGCCTTGATCCAGGTGG
>JAFYUX010000172.1 GCA_017549385.1 Bacillota bacterium | reverse complement strand
GAATGCAAGTGTATCAGAGAGGATAGCTGAGCAGAGAACGCCTGCGATCTTCTGTTCAGGAACCATGTTGTTTTCCTTGTAGTGGAGATAGATGATTGTACCTGTGCAACCTACTGGCATGTTTCTGAAGTAGATTGGGTTTGGAGTCTGTACATCACCGATCTTGTGGTGGTCGAGAATTTCGAGAATGTTTGCTTCTGTTACGCCGTCAACAGCCTGAGCAACTTCGTTGTGGTCAACGAGGATGATGTCCTGGCCAGCTGCGTTTTCGAGGAATTCTGGAGCTTCGAGACCGAAACGTTCGAGAACGAATGTAGATTCTGGGTTTACATTGCCACATCTGCGTGGGATGTAAGTTTCGCCAGTGAGTGCTGTTTTGAATGCTGCATAGCCGATAGCTGAGCAGATAGAGTCTGAATCAGGGTTCTTGTGACCGATTACAAATGCCATATTTATTTCCTCCTATGGATTTAGAATTTATTGACTGAAATTATATATTAATCATTAAATCTGATTTATATCCACCAATAAGTTTACACTTGAATTTACTCATATACAAGAAAAAAGTCCTCTGCCACATGGGCAGAGGACTGATTTTTATCTTGTAATATCTTGTTTTATGCCGCAGGCTGCTGAGTCGCGTCGGCGGAGCTGTCTGCAGGCTGGGAATCTGTTGTACCGTCAGCATCTGGTGCTGGATTTTCTGCTGGTGCAGGTGGCTGTGTAAGAGCTTCGGCTGTACCGGCATAAACTGTCAGATCTGCATAATTTTCTGTTTCAGGGTCGGCAACTTCGCCTGTGTAAGGAATTGTGAGCTGTGAATCTGAGAAGATCATATATCCGTGAGAACTTGTGAAACTCTGGTAGTTTGGAACTACGTTTGCAGGGATAGAATATGCGTGAGAAGTGTTGCCTTCTGGTGTGCATTCTATAACTGTAACGTTTCTCATAAGTTCGGCATTTTTATACGAATCGATGAATGAAAGATCTGGTTCGTTTCCGTCGTAAGTTACTTTTTCTTCGCAGAAGAGGAATTTTGTGCCTTCGTCAGAAACGAGATATGTCTTTGTGCCGTGGAGCAGAAGTGTTTCATTATCTACTGTGTACTCAATCTGTACAGACTTGAGTGTATTTTTGCAGATGGACTCAAGGTGAGAAACTGTAGCCTCGCCATATACATTGGCAACAGGGGATTCTGTTGTGATGATAAGCTTTGAATCTACTTCCTGGGCTGAAATAACTTTGCCGAAGCTGCTGTTGAAGATGGTCATAGTAGACTGTCTGAAGTCTGTCATATAGTCAGGGTGGAGCAGATAAACGATCATAGCGTCTGTCTGGCCTTTGTAGTATTCGATGTTATCTACTACAGCGTATCTGAAGTTATCTGCTGACATGAGGTCAAAAGCATCTGTGCCGAGAGCAACATATACAGGACCATCATCGCGAGCGCCGGATTCGGAGTAGCAGTAGAATGTGTTGTAAGTAACTACATTGTCCATATTTTCATAATATGAAAACTCAGCTCTGATATTTTTATAGTTTTCCATGATCTTTTCGACCTGATTTGCCTCGTAAACAGCTTCCATGCTTATGTCACGGCCTCTGCTTGTGCATGCGGTCATTGAGAAAACAAATAATATTGAAATAATGCAGGCAAAAAAGATCTTCAATTTTGAGGTTTTCATTTTTGTCTCCTTGGTGAAATTATCAACCTATAAAAAAATCCCTCAGTCGCTGACTGAGGGATGTGTTGGTACACCATCAGGGGTTCGAACCCTAGACACCCTGATTAAGAGTCAGGTGCTCTACCAGCTGAGCTAATGGTGCATGTCTTTGTCGCCGTCGCCTGACGACTTGTTCATAATAGCAGACGTTTAAAATAGTGTCAACACTTTTTTAGAAAAAATTTTAAAATTTTTTAATTATTTTATTTTTAATTAAATTAGGCTTAAAAGTACACCAGAATCATCAGAAATTTCCTTACATATCACGAGCGCTCCGCGCACAAAATATCATCGAAGTCAGAAGAACTTCACTTTTTTACAACATAGGAGGGCAAATTATGTCAGATAATTTCAAAAACAGATATTCCGATAGAGATCTGGGCAAAATCGGTGATTCTCTGAGAAATGAAAGAAACGAAAAAAATCAGAAAAACGAACGTAATGAAAAAAATTCTAAAAATGAGAAGAATTTCAGAAATGACAGAAATGATCGTAGCGAACGCAATGAAAGAAACGATCGAAACGACAGAAACTTTCGATAAATTTGTAAATCAGACGGGTGAATCGGAAGGATGTGACACTCCAGTCACATATAACATCTGTGCTGACTGAGTGATACTCATTTATGGACTGGTTCGCTAAAAAAAGCGCATGCTGCAGGGTGAGAAAATCCCGCTTCGTGCGCTTCTTTTTTTGTTATCCGAAACGGTGGAAATCCTTGTAATTACATTGATATAGACCCTTATTTGAGATATAATATTTAAATTAAATAAGTACGTTTAAACGAAAGTTTTGGGGGTCAGATAGATGAAGTGTAAAGTATGTGAAAGTGAATTACGCACAGGCACAAAGAGATGTCCGCATTGCGGTACGGAAGTGCCTGCAGCAGGCAGAGATGCCAGCGAGGTTTTTAAGTGGAACGTTCAGGATTTTCCTCAGCCAAAGAAAAATACTGAAATGTCTATAGACTGGTCAGAAGGCAAAATCTATAACAAATCATCCGGCAAAGTATACAGCCAGACAGCGATGAAATGGTCAGAACCAGAAGAAGTAAAAACTCTCTTCAATTTTGACAAGAAAAACGAAGAATTCCAGGAAGTTTTGGATAGACAGATGGATACATTTGAAACAGTTATCCCTCCGACGCCATCAAAGATAGAAGAACCTATGATCTTTGATCTTCCAGCCTCTATGGATATGGGCATTTTCGAAGAACTTATCGGCGACGATGTTGATTTTATCATTCCAGACGATCAGTCAAGCATCACAATCGAAATCGACAGCCCTGCTATCGATTTTACAACTGACGAAGAACCAGAAAAGTCTGATGCAATGTTCTCATTAGATGATATCTTCGAAGGTTCTGCCGCAGACGACAGCTCCGCTGACGTGGTTGTTGAAAAAGAAGACAAGCCTGCAAAGTCAGATGACGATATCGTATTTGATGGTATCAGAAAGCTCATGGAAGCCGAAGAAAAGTTCAAGCAGGATATGGAAAGAGTAACTTATCTCACTCCATCCGAAGCAGAAAAGGTTGAAAAGATTGAGGATAACTCAAACAAGCTCAGATTTATCCCAACTGATATTACTGTAAGATCATTAGAAGACGAATATCAGGCTTACCGTGCAGAAAAGAGCATGGCTGAAGAAAATGCTGAACAGGCTAACGAAGTAAAAGTAGAAATAAATGAGCCTTCAGGCACAAAGGTGACTGTAAAGACTCACGAAATACCAGTAGAAGAAGACGAAAACTGCAAGACTCAGGAAGTACAGCTTGAAAATCTTGTACAGGGTCCAAAGGACGTTCAGGTTTCTATCGAAGTAGAATCTGCAGGCGGCAACGCTTCTGTAGAAGTTACTAGAAAGCATGACGGTTCAACTGTGGTAAAGACTACAGGCGAAAGCACAACATTAGAACATGTTGTAGCTCCTGTTCAGGAAGAACCTGTAGCAGAGGATGCTGAAGAAGCAGTTGCAGAAGAAAAGCTCACAATCGAAGACATTGCAGCAGATGTAGAAAATAAAGATTTCTGGGAACAGTCAGACTCATCAAATTCAAGTGCATCAAGAATGACTATCACAGACATTTTTGGTCCGGATGCACGTCGCATTATTTCTGGCGACGATGATGATGATTCTGTATTAGAAGAATCTCTTATTCTCGATATCAAGCCAGAAGATATTGCAGTTACAAAAGAACAGACAATTTCTATCAAGACACCTGCTGTGGAAGAAAAAGAAGAACCAAAGGCAGAAGTTAAGGTAGAAGAAGCTGCAGTTGCAGCCGTTGTTGTAGCTGATGAAGAAACAGAAAAACCTGCTGAAGAACCAGTAGAAGAAACTGTTGCAGAAGAAATTCCAGAAGTTTCTGTTCCAGAAAAGAAGTCCGGATTTGGCGCTGGCGCAAAAGCTCTCATCGCTATTCTCGTAATCATTCTTCTTGCAGAAATGTCTATCATTGGCATTAAGCTCTTTGCACCTGATTCAAAGGCTGGCGCAGTGATCGAAAATGCACAGGATTATGTGGTAAGTGTATTTAAGGGTGATGATGTAGACGTGCTGGATGATGCACAGGATGATATCAATCCTGCATTACAGCAGACAAATCCTACTCAGCAGCCGGCAGATCCTGCAAATACTGCAGGTGCAGCCGTAACACCTGATTCTGCTGATCAGCAGACACCTGATACAGGCGCAGCTCAGTAAGGGGTTAAAACTGGGAGGTTAAAAATTGAAATCAAAAGGGAATACGGAAAAACTTAAGAAAAGCAAAAAGGGACTGCTGATTCTGGTAGCAGTTATAGCAGTCCTGGGGCTTTGTCTGGGAACCATCGTAAACTTCGTTACAGATTACTGGTGGTTTCAGGACCTTGGATATACGCAGGTCTTTTTTACAAAGCTCTTTACTCAGATAAAGATTGCAGTGCCGGCATTTGTCATCGTGGCACTGCTTTCGCAACTCTATCTGTTTACTCTCAGACGTGAGTACACAAAAAAGCTGGATGTTGTCCAGGGAAATGTCTCGGACAAGTCTATTAAAAGATTTTCGCTTCTTATCAGTGCGCTGTTTTCGGCAGTTCTCTCATTTGCCATCACAGCGGAGCTGTGGGAGGAAATTCTGTACGCATTAAACGGTACAGATTTTAATGTGGCGGATCCGATATTCAATCTGGATATCTCATTCTATGTGTTTAGACTGGCACTCCTCAGCAAGGCAAGCAGCCTCATCCTCTTACTGGTAGGTGCTTTCCTGGCTCTGACAGTTGCATATTATCTCTATCTTCTCAGCGTTCGCCGTCCGGTGATCATGGAAGAAAAGACTGTCTACACTGCAGAGGAGTTTGAAACACATCAGACAGAAAGTCAGTCAGAACAGACAAAGGGGCCTTTTGCAGGAACTCCATTCGAAGGATTTTCAGATGTATTTAATGCAAAGACAAAGGGATTTAAGGGCAAGACTCAGAATAAGCAGCTGGATAAGGGCAATCTCAAGGTTTTAGCTACTATCGCTATCAGACAGCTTGTGATTTTAGGTGTTATCTTCCTTCTTATGGTTGGTGCCACTTTCGCACTCAAGCAGTTTGATCTTCTCTTCTCGCCGACAGGCGTGGTGTACGGGGCTGGTTTTACAGACATAAATGTAACGCTTCTTTCGTACAGAATCGAAATCGCGTTAAGCATTATTGCAATAATCATGCTTCTGGTTGCGGTAAAGAGAAAAAAGTACAAGCAGATTCTTTTAGTTCCGGTTCTTATGATTGTTATTACGGTAGCGACAGGGTTTGTGGGCACTGCAGTTCAGAACCTTATCGTATCTCCAGACGAAATCAACAAAGAATCAGAATATCTTGCAAATAATATTCAGTACACTCAGATGGCCTACGGCCTTGACGATGTAAAGGATGTAGAGTTTTCTGCAAACGGTGTTCTGACAGCTGAAAATATCGCAAACAATCAGGCGACTATTTCAAACATCAGAATCAACGACTTTACTCCTGCTGAACAGTTCTACAATCAGACTCAGAGTATCAGAACATACTACAACTTTAACGACGTAGATGTTGACAGATATTATATCGATGGCGAGTACACACAGACGTTCCTTTCCGCAAGAGAAATGAACAGCGACAACCTCGGCAGTGACGTATCCTGGTTATCACAGCATCTCAAGTATACTCACGGCTACGGTATTACTCTCTCGAGAGTAGATGCCATCACGGCTACAGGTCAGCCGGAAATGCTCATCAGTGGTGTTCCGCCGGTGGCAGAAACAGAAGACCTTAAAGTGACTCGTCCGGAAATCTACTTCGGTGAGTCGACTCACGAATATGTAATCACTAATACAAGCGAGCAGGAATTCGACTATCCGAGTGGCACGACAAATGTCTACACAGAATACGAAGGTGAGACAGGTATCGAGCTCTCACTTTTAAAGCGAATCTTCTACGCGATTAAGGAACAGAACATCAAGCTTCTTGTTTCTACAAATATCAATAGTGATTCAAAGATCCTCTACGAAAGAAATATCATGGATCGTGTGACAAAGATTGCACCGTTCCTTTCATATGATGCAGATTCGTATGTAGTATTATCAGACAACGGTGAGCTTTACTGGATGCTGGATGCTTATACTACAAGCAACTACTATCCATACTCCGAAGCTTACAAGATGAGCGAGTACACTCAGGTAAACTACATCAGAAATCCTATCAAGGTTGTTGTTAACGCATATGATGGTTCAGTAGATTTCTACAAGATTTCAGAAGAACCGATTGCAGACACACTGGAAAATATTTATCCAGGTCTTTTCAAGGATATTTCAGAAATGCCTGCGGATTTCCAGTCACATATCAGATATTCAAATACACTCTTCAATATTCAGGCTCAGCTCTATCAGAGATACCACATGTCAGATGTCAGCGTATTCTACCAGAACGAAGACAAGTGGAGCATCGCTACTGAGATCTACGGTCAGGACGAAAAAGTGATGGAACCAAATTACTACATCATGAAACTCCCTGGCGAAGAAAAAGAAGAGTTTATCAACTCGATTCCATATACTCCTTCAGGCAAGAAAAACATGACAGGTCTCATGGTTGCAAGAAATGACGGAGAACACTATGGAGAGCTCATACTTTACAGACTGCCAAAGGACAAGGTTGTTTACGGTCCGATGCAGGTAGAATCCCAGGTTGACCAGAACACTGAAATTTCAAAAGAATTCTCACTCTGGAACTCATCGGGATCAACTTATACAAGAGGTGACATGTTTGTTATCCCTATTGATAACGCACTCCTTTATGTAGAGCCTGTATATCTCGAAGCGGCAAATGACACAAGTCTGCCGGAAGTAAAACGAGTAATCGTAGCCTACGAAGACCAGATAGCTTATGCCCCAACTCTGGCAGAAGCCTTAGATGACCTCTTCGGCATGGGCGATGACTACGTCAACGGAAATACAACACCAGGTACAGTAACACCTTCAACACCTGGTGATACCGGAAACATGTCATTAAGCGAACTTGCAGAACTGGCAAATCAGGCATATAATAATGCAGTATCAGCCCAGAGAAATGGTGACTGGGCAGGTTACGGCAGATACCTTGAACAGATGTCAAAGTATCTCCAGCAGATGACATCAGGTTCATCTACACAGTCTGCGGACATTTAGTAGAATGACCTTTTATTAAATAACGAAAACAAAACCCAGGAGGAACAGCAGCAAATGTTAGATATCAAACGCGTTCGCGAAGATTTTGAAAATGTAAAAGCGGCATTAGAATCAAGAGGCAAAGGTGACTACAATATCGGTCACGCTGTAGTACTTGATGACAAGAGAAGAGAACTTCTTGCAGAAGTAGAAGCTTTAAAGGCTGAACAGAACAAGACATCAAAGGAAATCCCTAAGATGAAGAAGGCTGGCGAAGACACTACAGAAATCATGACAGCAATGAAGGAACTTTCTGCAAAGATTGCAGGCCTCGACGAACAGGTTAAGGAAGTTCAGACAGAACTCAACAACCTTCTCCTCAGCATCCCTAACACACCTTCTGCAGATTCTCCAATCGGTGCAGATGATTCTGACAACGTAGAAATCAGAAGATGGGGCGAACCAAGACAGTTCGATTTCGAACTCAAGGCTCACTGGGATCTCGGTACTGACCTCGATATTCTCGACTTCGACAGAGCTGCAAAGCTTTCTGGCGCAAGATTTACAGTATATAAGGGTCTTGGTGCAAGACTCGAAAGAGCAATCATCAACTTCATGCTCAACGTTCACACAGAAGACCAGGACTACACAGAAATTCTCCCACCGTTCATGGTAGGCAGAGCTGCTATGACAGGTACAGGTCAGCTTCCTAAGTTCGAAGACGACATGTTCTATCTCCCAGATAAGGACGCTTTCCTTATCCCAACAGCAGAAGTTCCAGTAACAAACTTAAGAGCAGAAGAAATCATGGACGTTGCAGAACTTCCAGTAAACTACACTGCTTACACACCATGCTTCAGAAAGGAAGCAGGTTCTGCAGGCCGTGACACAAGAGGTCTCGTAAGACAGCACCAGTTCAACAAGGTTGAAATGGTTAAGTTTGTAAAGCCAGAAGATTCTATGGATCAGTTAGAAAAGCTCACAAATGACGCTGAAGAAATCCTCCAGAAGCTCAACATCCCTTACAGAGTAATCATCCTCTCTACTGGCGACACAGGTTTCAGCTCTGCAAAGACTTACGACATCGAAGTATGGATGCCAAGCTACGGCAGATACGTAGAAATTTCTTCCTGCAGTAACTTCCTTGACTTCCAGGCAAGAAGAGCAAACATCAGATTTAGAAGAGAACCAAAGGCTAAGCCAGAATTCGTTCATACACTCAACGGTTCAGGTCTCGCAGTAGGCAGAACATTTGCTGCGATTCTCGAAAATTACCAGAACGAAGACGGTTCTATCACAATCCCTGAAGCTCTCATCCCATACATGGGCACAGACAAGATCGAAAAGAAATAATCAGAGAAATATATTTCAGACAGACATCCGGTCCCCGGATACGAGCTGCGGCGGTCCGAAACGACCGCCGCATTTTTTATACGAGGTGATATATATGCCGATGAAAATCGATATTGGAGATATCGTAGAACTTAAGAAAAAACATCCTTGTGGCGGAAAACAGTTCGAAGTTATACGTACAGGAATGGATTTCAGAATAAAATGTCTTACCTGCGGATCACAGATGAGAATCGACAGACCAAAGCTGGAAAAAAGCATTGTAAAATACGAAAAAAATACGCAATAATATTGTACACAATTTTGCGATAAAGGGCAGTTTACCGTTGACATGACAGCATTAACTGCTATATAATTTTTACTAACAAATGCGAAGACGGAGCTATTGTGCTTGTCGTAAAGGCGTTTCAGAGAGCCGGCGGTTGCTGCGAGCCGGTACGTCAGATATCACAGTCTCACTCCAGAGCAGCATTCCCCAACTTCATATTTCGGGTGGAAAGTAAGGAATGACGGACGGGCACCGTTATCATAGCCGAGGGTTTGACAGAACCTAAAGAGATTGCGTATCTATGCAGTAAGCAGGGTGGTACCGCGGTAAATCATTTAGAAATTTATCGTCCCTGAAGTCATTAAGGACTTCAGGGATTTTTTTATAGTCTGCCTGTATCTTTGATACAGCGCGCAGACTAAACGCACCAGCGTCCCGAGCGAAGCGAGGACAACGCTGACTGCGTAATACCTGAAGTACAAATAAGAAAAACTATGATGAAATACATTAGGTATTCGACAAAAGAGATATTTTAGGAGGAAATTGTAATGAAACAGATCAAAATTTTCGACACTACATTACGTGATGGCGAGCAGTCACCAGGCTGCAGCATGAACCTTAAAGAAAAAATCGAAATGGCAAAGCAGCTCGAAAGACTTAATATCGACGTTATGGAAGCAGGCTTTGCAGCTTCTTCTCCAGGGGACTTCAAGTCAGTAAAGACTATTGCTGAAACTATGAAGAACTGTACAGTTGCCAGCTTAGCTAGAGCACTCCCTGGCGATATCGACAAGGCATACGAAGCAGTAAAGGGTGCGGTTTCTCCAAGAATCCACACATTTATCGCTACTTCTCCTATTCACATGCAGTATAAGCTTCAGATGAATCCAGATGCTGTTATCGACAGCGCAGAAGCAATGGTAAAGTACGCTAAGAAGTATGTTTCTAACATCGAATTCTCAGCAGAAGACGCAACAAGATCAGACGTAGAGTTCCTTGCTAAGATCTTTGATAAGGTTATCAAGGCTGGTGCTACTACTATCAATATTCCAGATACAGTTGGTTACACAACTCCTGATGAGTACTACAACTTCATTATGGCTCTCAGAGACAGATGTCCTGCATTAGATAAGGTTGATATCTCTGTTCACTGCCACAATGACTTAGGTCTCGCTGTAGCAAATTCTTTAGCAGCAGTTAGAGCAGGCGCTACTCAGGTAGAATGTACTGTAAACGGTATCGGCGAAAGAGCTGGTAACGCTTCATTAGAAGAAATCGTAATGGCTCTCAGAACAAGAAAAGACCTTTACAAGGCAGAAACACGCATCGTAACTACAGAAATCATGCGTACATCAAAGCTCCTGTCTCGTATCACAGGTGTTAAGGTTCAGCCTAACAAGGCTATCGTTGGTGAAAACGCATTTGCTCACGAAGCAGGCATCCACCAGGACGGCGTATTAAAGAACAAGGAAACTTACGAAATCATGACTCCAGAGTCAATCGGTATCACAGAAAAGAGCTTAGTACTGGGCAAGCACTCTGGTAAGGCTGCTCTCAAGGCTCGTATTCAGGAACTGGGTTACGAAGTTACTAACGAAGAACTGGAAGAAGCATTCGTTAAGTTCAAGGATCTTGCAGACAAGAAAAAGCAGGTATACGACAGCGATATCGAAGCTATCGTTACAAAGTCAAATATCCAGATTCCACAGACATTCAAGCTTGATAGATTCGTTATCAACTCTGGTAACACAATCACATCTACAGCAAATGTAGCAGTTATCAAGAACGGCAAGAGAATCGAAAAGGTTGCTGTTGGTGATGGTCCTATCGATGCAGCGTTCCACGCAATCGAAAAGATCGTTGGCAGAAAGCTCCACCTCGAAGACTACAAGCTTTCTTCAAACACTGACGGTAAGGACGCTTTAGGTGATGCAACTGTTGCTATCAGCGAAGAAGGCAAAAAGAATTCAACTACAAAGGGTAGAGGTCTCAGTACTGACGTTATCGAAGCATCTCTCATCGCTTACATCAACGCAGTAAACAAGATGATCTACGAAGAAGAATCTCACAAGGAAATGAACTAATCCTGATGATGGCGGAGCCATCGTATATCAGAATTATGCATACAGAAATTCATATATAAGAAAGGAAACAATCTATTATGGGAATGACCATGACTCAGAAGATTCTCGCAGCACATGCGGGTCTCGAATCAGTTAAGGCTGGACAGTTCATCGAAGCAAAGCTCGATGCAGTTCTCGCTAACGACATCACAGGTCCAGTTGCTATCAAGCAGCTTCCTGGTATGGGTGCTACAGAAGTATTCGACAAGGACAGAGTTTACCTCGTACCTGACCACTTTACACCAAACAAGGACATCAAGGCTGCTGAGCAGTGCAAGATGATGAGAGAATTCGCAAGAGGTCAGGAACTCACTAACTATTTTGAAGTTGGTCGTGTTGGTATCGAACACGCTCTCTTACCTGAACAGGGTCTCGTAGTTGCTGGTGACGTTGTTATCGGTGCTGACTCTCACACATGTACATACGGTGCGTTAGGCGCATTCTCTACAGGTATGGGTTCTACAGATATCGCAGCTGGTATGGCTCGTGGTTACTCTTGGTTCAAGGTTCCTTCAGCTATCAAGTTCGAACTCGTTGGCCAGCCACAGGGTTGGGTTAGCGGCAAGGACGTTATCCTCCACATCATCGGTATGATCGGTGTAGAAGGTGCAAGATACAAGTCAATGGAATTCACTGGCGAAGGCGTTAAGTACCTCAACATGGACGCAAGACTCACTATCTGCAACATGGCTATCGAAGCTGGCGCAAAGAACGGTATCTTCCCTGTTGACGATATCACAATCGCTTACTTAGACGGCAGAGCAAAGAGAGAATACACTGTATTCGAAGCTGACGCAGATGCAGAATACGACGAAACATACGTTATCGATCTGTCCCAGATCAAGTCTACAGTTGCATTCCCGCATCTCCCAGAAAACACAAGAACAATCGACAATGTTGGCGATGTAGTAATCGATCAGGTTGTTATCGGTTCATGCACAAACGGTAACATTTCAGATATGGAAGTTGCAGCAAAGATCCTCAAAGACAGAAAGGTTGCTGACAACGTAAGATGTATCATTTTCCCTGGTACACAGAACATCTACAAAGAATGTATCCAGCGCGGCTGGGCTGAAACATTTATCGATGCAGGTGCAGTATTCTCTACACCTACATGCGGTCCATGTCTCGGCGGCCACATGGGTATCCTTGCAGCTGGCGAAAGAGCAGTTGCAACAACAAACAGAAACTTCGTAGGTCGTATGGGTCACGTAGAATCTGAAGTATACCTCGCAAGCCCTGCAGTAGCAGCAGCTTCAGCTGTAGCAGGCAAGATTGCAGGTCCGGAAGATCTTTAAAGAAAAGGGAAAAGGAGAAAAGACATGAGCTATGCATTTAAATATGGTGACAACGTAGATACAGACGTTATCATCCCAGCTAGATATCTCAACACATCTGATCCAGCAGAGCTTGCAAAGCACTGCATGGAAGACATCGACGCACAGTTTGCCGGCAAGGTAGTAGAAGGCGATTTTATCGTTGCTGATAAAAACTTCGGTTGCGGTTCTTCAAGAGAACACGCTCCTATCGCTATCAAGGCAGCAGGTATCAAGTGCGTTATCGCATCATCTTTCGCACGTATCTTCTTCAGAAACTGCATCAACATCGGTCTTCCTATCATGGAATGCACAGAAGCAGCAGAAAAGATCAGCGCTGGCGATGACATTGATGTAAACTTCGACACAGGTGTTATCACAAACCACACTAAGGGCGAAACTTACCAGTCAGAACCACTTCCTGAATTCCTCCAGAGCCTCATCGCTCAGGAAGGTCTTGTAAACTACACAGCAAGCAAGCTTCAGGAAAAATAAAATCACAAATGACGACAGCTCCGCTGACAGGATCGGCGGGGACTGCCTTATATAAAAGGAGAAAATCATTATGGAATTCAATATTGCAGTCATCAAAGGCGATGGTATCGGTCCTTCAGTTGTAGACCAGGCGCTCCTCGCACTTGATAAGGTTGGTGAAATCTACGGACACAAGTTCAACTATACAGAAGTTTTAGCTGGCGGTTGCGCTATCGACGAATACGGCATTCCGCTTCCTCAGAGCACAATCGACGTTTGTAAGGCAAGCGACGCAGTACTCTTAGGCGCTGTAGGCGGTCCAAAGTGGGATGATATGCCAAGTGATCTCAGACCAGAAAGAGCTCTCTTAGGTATCAGAAAAGAGCTCGGTCTCTTTGCTAACATCCGTCCTGCAATGATGTTCGAAGAACTTGCAGACGCATGCCCACTCAAGCCAGAACTGGTAGAAGGTGGTCTCGACATGGTAGTAGTAAGAGAACTCACTGGCGGTATCTACTTTGGCGAAAGAGGCACAAAGATGACTGACATGGGTCCTGCTGCTTACGATATCGAAATGTACTCTGAAGGCGAAGTAAAGAGAATCGCTGAAGTTGCTTTCGATATGGCTATGAAGAGAGGCAAGAAGGTTACAAGCGTAGATAAGGCTAACGTTTTAGACAGCTCAAGACTCTGGAGAAGAGTTGTAACTGAAATGGCTGCTGACTACCCAGAAGTAGAACTCAACCACTTCTACGTAGATAACGCTGCTATGCAGATCGTAAGAAATCCAAAGCAGTTCGATATCATCCTCACAAGCAACATCTTTGGTGATATCCTTTCTGACGAAGCGAGCCAGGTAACAGGTTCTATCGGTATGCTTCCATCTGCATCACTTGCAACAGGCAGCTTTGGTATGTACGAACCAATCCACGGTTCTGCTCCTGACATCGCTGGCAAGGACATTGCAAACCCAATGGCAACTATCCTCTCTGCAGCTATGATGCTCAGATACACATTCAACCTCGGTGCAGAAGCTGATGCAATCGAAAATGCTGTTAAGCAGGTTCTCGCTGATGGCGTTAGAACTGGCGATATCGCAAAGCCAGGCGAAAAGGTTTACGGTACAGTTGAAACTGGTAGACTCATCGCTGAAGCGATTAAATAAGAAATTGAAATCTAAACTCCTGTCGAGTAATATCGACAGGAGTTTGTTATATAAGTCAAAATTTTTATGTAACAAATTCGGGTTTCGGTTGTTATAGATATAGGCGGCATGGTTAGATATAAGTAGTATAATGAGCTAAGGAGGTCATAAGTTATGCACAGAAAAGTTCTAACGAAAATGAGCGTAGTACTTGCAATTCTTTTGATATTGTGTTCATGCACAAGCAATGCAATTTATGAATCAGAAAGTGAAGCAAATAACATTGCATTTGAATCTATATATAATGCAAGTTTAGAGAGAGTCGCTAAAGTGTCATGGATGATAGGCTCATTAAATGAAGATGACATATCTAAAGAAGAAATCGCATATATCCAAGGTTATTTGGCAGGTTGTATAGAAGCAGACGATAGTTTTACGTTTAGTCATGCATATGCAGACTTAAACAGTGAAATAGTTCAAAATAAAGAATACCATGCTGCGCTGAATGAATATGACGATGCATCATGGAGATATTTGAAAGAGATGGAAAGAATCTTTTTAGATATAAATGCTGAGAAATATATAACAGATGATGTAATAGACTCGAATAGGGTTATTTACGATAGTGCTCATGACTTGAAGAAGCTTTCAATTATGGACGAATCTATACGTGAAGATGTATTTGCTCAAATAACTAAGCTTACGGATTGTTTGAAACAGATGACTGAAGAAACACAGAAAAAAGGATCAGGGACTACATATACAAGATATACATTATTTGCTCCTAGAGGATATGAGTCTGTTAAATTTGCTGAAATGGATGGAGAAAACAAATATTGACGAAACATCAGACTGTGTAATACAATGTAATACACAGAGAAAGGAGAATGAACATGGCGATAATTTCTCTCAGATTAAGTGATGATGATTCTATGTTAATTAAAAAATATGCGGAATTAAATAAATTAAATGTTTCTGAATTTATCCGACAGGCTGTTATAGAACGTATAGAAGAAGAGTACGATCTGGTTGCCTATAGAAAGGCAATTGCAGAATATCGTGAAAATCCGGTAACATATACTCATGACGAAGCAAGAAAGATGCTGGATTTAGATTGATGAAATACAATGTAGAATATACGCAGCAGGCAATTAAAGATTTAAAAAAACTGGACAAGCATACTCGAAGTCTGATTTTCGGATGGATTGAAAAAAATCTGGTGGGCTGTGAAAATCCCAGACAGCACGGAAAAGGATTGGTAGGCGATAAAAGCGGCCAGTGGAGATACCGTATAGGTGATTATCGTATTATCGCCGAAATAGAAGATGACAGGATTGTAATTTTAGTGATTACAGTTGGTCATAGAAGAAACATATATAAGTAAGAGAAAATAAACCATGACAGGCATGATGATGCAGGTCATGGTTTTTTAGTTTATTTGGATTCCCGTTTATTTACAATTAAGTTGTTTCCTCTTTGCTCGTCTTACGCGATTTATATGTCTTTCGAAGTCGCCGTTTGTAATGAGTCTGGCCAGGACAAGCTGGATGTATGTCGGAACTGTGCAGGAGTAAAAGCCCAGTTCTTTTTCGTATTTTGCTGCCAGATCTTTTGGGAGTACCATGTATCCTGCTCGGAAAGATGAGGATACTGTTTTAGTGAAGGTGTTCATGTAGATGACATTGTCGCTTTGAGAATGGGAGAAGAGTGTATCTTCTGTTTTCTTTGAAACTGAGAACTCTGATTCAAAGTCATCTTCGATGATAAATCTGTTTTCTTTCTGTGCCCATCTGAGATATTCGTGTCTCTTTGATGCAGTGGCAGTTACACCGCTGGGATAACTGCGGTAAGGTGATATGTGGAGTATGTCTGCGTTGCAGTTTCTGAGAGCGGAGCTCTCGATACCATCCTTGCCAAGAGGGAGCTTTTCTATGGCGATATCTGCAGAGGTGTAGACCTGTTCGATCTTATTGTAGGATGGGGATTCGATGCCGAAAACTTTGTCTCTGCCTAAAAGTTCGATGAGGAGGGAGTAGAGGTATTCGGAACCGGAACCTATGATGATCTGTTCTGTGTCTGCCATAATGCCACGGTTTTGAGCAAG
>JAFYUX010000171.1 GCA_017549385.1 Bacillota bacterium | reverse complement strand
TTAACCAGCTTGTCACGATACTGCACATAACCTTGCTCATGTAAAAAACTCCAGGCGCACCTTTTTATATGAAGTACCTTTTGACGGTCTACGGCCTGACATGGCGATCCGTATCTCACTGACGATCTGGTTTTCACCTCAATAAAACAGAGTACATCTCCCTCAGATGCAACTATGTCGATTTCCCCAAAACGGCATCTGTAATTTTGAGCTATGATTTCGTAGCCTTTTCTGTCCAGAAAATCTACAGCCCGGCTCTCCCCTGCCCGGCCGAAACTTTTGTTATCCCTATACCTTTTTCTTATTGCGGCATCCTCCTTTTGTAAATATTTTACATCAATTTTACCATTACTTCCAGAATATGTCAATCTGCTACAACCCCAGAAAAATTACATCAAACCCACTATGCCCCGAATTATACAATCGCAAATTTGCTCTAAACTTTTAAGTAATAAAAAAACCGGCACGCCAAAGGCATGCCGGAAATTTTTATCTTATCTGTTTTTAATAATCTCTACCACGTTATCAAGGATAACATCTGCAGCCTGCACCTTTGACATCTTGTCATATACAGTCTTTGATGAATCTACAGCCTTGAATACTGTTATGATGTTTGTGTCGTGATTGAAACCTGCGCCTGGAGCAGATACGTCATTCGCAACGATCATATCAAGGTTTTTGCTCACGATCTTTTCTCTTGCGTACTTTTCCAGATCTCTAGTTTCAGCAGCAAAACCAACCAGAATACGGTCGCCCTTTTTCTTGCCGAGAGTTGCGATAACATCAGGATTTTTTGCAAGCTCGATAGTCACATTGTCCTGACCAGGAACTTTTTTCATCTTGTGTTCGGACTGGTTTACAACGTAGAAATCAGCAGGAGCAGCAGCCTTTACTACAACGTCGATATCATCAAATACGCTTTCGCAAGCTGCCAGCATATCCTTTGTAGTCTTTACGTCGATACGTCTGATGTCCTCACTGCATGTGAGCTTTACGGGACCGCAAACCAGAGTAACTTCTGCGCCGCGGGCACGAGCAGCTTCTGCAATGGCAAATCCCATCTTGCCTGATGATCTGTTGCTGATGTATCTTACCGGGTCGATATCCTCAACTGTAGGACCAGCTGTAACGAGGAATCTCTTGCCTGCAAGGTCTTTTTCCACCTTGTCGGCGGAGCCGTCCTGATACTCACCGTAAAGGAGGTCAAGAACGAAAGCTTCGATCTCAGCAGGTTCTGCCATTCGGCCTTTGCCTACGTCACCGCAAGCTAAGAGGCCTGCACCTGGCTCTACAAACATATAACCAAGGCGCTTGAGCTTTTCTATGTTTTCCTGAAGAATAGGATTTTCGTACATGTTTACGTTCATGGCTGGAGCAAAAACAATCTTTGCCTTGCACGCCATGATAGTTGTAGTAAGCATATCGTCTGCGATGCCGTTGGCAACTTTGCCGATTACGTTTGCTGTTGCCGGTGCAATCAGCATTACGTCTGCCTTCTGGGCCAGTGAAATATGGCCTACCTTCCAGGCTTCTGGCACAGCGAATGTGCTTGTTACTACAGGGTTTTTAGAAAGAGTTCTGAAAGTCAGGGGGTTTACGAATTCGCAGGCGCTCTCTGTCATGATTACGTCTACGTTGATATCGTGCTTTTTTAATTTGCTTACCAGGTCGGCCACCTTATAGCACGCGATACCGCCTGTAACACCCACAACTACATTTTTCATATATTTATCCTCATTTATCTCTGTTTGATTTCCTGACCGGAGGTCTGAGAATCAGCGGGGATTATTCTGCGATTTCTTCCTGTGGTTCTTCTGCAACTTCTTCTGCAGCTTCTGGCATTTCGTAGAATTCGATTTCTACTTCGTCTTCTGTTTCGAACTGTCTTGTGTAAGAAATGAGATCGTTTGCGATTTCTTCTGTTGCGATAGAAACTGGCTTGTTGATAGTGATATCAACGAGAGCTGGCTTACCGTCGATGAGGTCTCTAGATCTCTTTGCCGCTAATGATACGAGTGTGTACTTGCTGTCTACTTTATCTCTTAAAATGTTGATTGATGGATATAACATTTATTTTACCTCCTTAAACTTTGCCAGTAATGTTTCTGATTTGCTGTTTATCTTCTGGTGTTCTGAAACCATAATAGCCTTTACTGTGTCGATTGCTTCCTGAAGATCGTCGTTAATTACATAATAATCGTATCTGTCGAGATAAGCAATCTCTCCTGCAGCTTTGCTCATACGAAGTGCAATCGCCTCTTCAGTTTCAGTACCTCTGTTGTTGATTCTGTTTTTGAGTTCTTCCATGGATGGCGGAAGGATGAAAATATATGCGCCTTCGCCACCGGACTCTTTTACCTGCATAGCGCCCTGAACGTCGATTTCGAGGATAACGTCCTTACCCTCAGCCAGGAGCTTTTCTACAGGTGCCTTTGGTGTTCCGTAGTAGTTTCCGTGAACTTCTGCCCACTCGAGGAAACCGCCGTTGTCGATTTTTTCTTTAAATTCTTCTTTTGTGAGGAAGTAGTAACTCACACCGTCAGTTTCTCCAGCTCTTGGTGAACGAGTCGTAGCTGAGATAGAAAGGCTGATGTCTGTTGAGCTAGCCATGATCTCTTTTACGATAGTGCCCTTACCTACTGCTGAAGGACCTGAAATTACGAATAATCTGCCTTCTGCCATACAACACCTCTGAAAATTATTCTATGTTCTGTACCTGTTCTCTGATCTTTTCGATTTCGCTCTTGATTTCTACCACTCTGTTTGTGATTTCGATATCGTTAGCCTTTGAACCGATAGTGTTTGCTTCTCTGTTCATTTCCTGTACGATGAAGTCAAGCTTTTTGCCGTCAGGCTGTGAGCTTTCGCTGATGATTTTTTTAAGCTGACCGATATGTGATCTGAGTCTTACGATTTCTTCTGTTACGTTGATCTTGTCAGCAAATACAGCAGCTTCTAAAAGGATACGCTCGTCTGTAGCAACTACAGTACCCTCAAGCATTTCTGTGATACGCTTTCTGAGCTTTTCCTTGTACTCTGTGATGATTTCCGGAGAACGTGCTTCAATCTCAGCCACAAGACCTAAGATGATATCGCCTCTCATAAGGATATCTGCAGCAAGCTTTTCGCCTTCTACGCAACGCATTTCGTTGTGCTTGTCCACAGCAGCCGCAACAACGTCAGAAAGGATCTTTGTAATCTCTTCCTCGTCCTCAACATCAGGCACAGCCTTCATTACGTCAGGAAGTGATGCGATGTACTCGAGACGAATATTGTCCTCCATACCGAAAGTTTCCTTGAGAAGGATAAGGTTGTCGATATACTGCTTTGCAACAGCTGTGTTGAGAGTGATGTTTAAGTCGCCATCACCGATGTTTTCCACCATGATGGAAACTTCGATCTTACCTCTGCGGGCAACCTGCTTTACAACGCTCTTGATCTTTTCTTCTGCGAAGGAATATCTCCTAGGCATACGAACATTTATGTCGCTGTATCTGTGGTTTACAGACTTGATTTCTACTGTAATATTACGCTTTTCGTCAGAATATTCACTTCTGCCGAAACCAGTCATACTCTTGACCATTTTTTGACCTCTTTTGCTCTATATGCACGACGGCTCCGCCGTCAAAATATACACTTACTTTTACAAAAAAATATGTTAGAATTATCAATACATATCAAATAATTATATAACTAGCAGGGATTTTTTACAACATGTAAATCCCCTCTGGAGGTCATAAAATGGCATTCGACGGAATGGTGACCACAGCCGTGGTCGCAGAATTAAACGAAAAATTATTAAACGGAAAAATAGATAAAATATACCAGCCTGCAGCCGAAGAAATCGTTCTTCAGGTACACTGCGGCAGAGAAAAATACAGACTCTACATCTCAGCAAATACAAACCATGCCAGCGTCTATCTCATGAACGAAAAGAGTTCAAACCCTCAGACGCCACCGGCTTTCTGCATGCTCCTGAGAAAACATCTCAACCAGGCCCGCATCAGAGAGATTAGACAGGTTGATTCTGAACGTATCGTAGAGATCTACACAGATGCCGTAAACGAGCTGGGTTTCAATGTAAACCACAAGCTTGTTATCGAAATCATGGGTAAGCACAGTAACATCCTTCTTATCGATCTCAAGACAGGAAAGATTTTAGACTGTATCAAGCGTATCTCTGGTGACGTAAACAGATACAGACAGACTCTCCCGGGTCTTATGTATGTTGCACCACCTTCACACGACAAGATCCCATATTTCGGTCTTTCTTACGACGCATTCTGCGACGCAACTCCTGATTTGGAACAGGCTCCGGAAAAAGTTCTTCTGAGAGGCATCCAGGGTATTTCACCTGTTATGTCATCAGAATTATGCTATAGAGCGCAGTGTCGTATAGCAGGTACTGACGGCGATTTCAGAAAAGCTGTTTATGCAGAACTCTGCGAAGCAGTGCAGACTGCAACATCTGGCGCAGCAGCTCCTGTTATTTATAAAAACGAAGCTGGGGCACCTGCAGAGTTTCATGCGCTTCCACTGACTGTTCTCGAGGGTACTTACGAGCCTTCAGGCTATGAGTCTATCAGCGAAGCCTGCGCGGCATATTTCGAAGGCAGAGCTTCTTCAAACCGTATCAAACAAAAGTCTCTGGATATCCATAGAGCTGTATCAAACGGTCTCGACAAGCTTCTTCTGAAAAAGCAGAGACTCAATGAAGACCTGCTTAAGGCAGAAAATTCAGAGGAGTTAAGACTCTTTGGCGAACTTCTCACAGCCAGCCTTCATACTGTAAAAGAAGGCAGAAACAGCGCAGAAGTTCTCAACTACTATACTGGAGAGATGATCAGCATCCCACTGGATCCGCGTTTCACTGCGACACAAAACGCACAGCGCTACTTTAAAAAGTACGGTAAGTCAAAGACTGCCATCACAGAAAAGACGATTCAGCTCAAGGACACAGAGGAGGAGATCACTTATCTCGATTCTGTCCTGACATTTATAGAAGACGCCCGCAACGTTGATGACCTTGAGGACATCAGAGCAGAGCTTGTAGAAAACGGTTTCCTTAAAAAGAGAAACTCAAAAGAAAAAGACCGCAAGCTTAAGTTCAAGCCTCTCGAGTACCACACTACAAGCGGCAAGCGCATCCTGGTGGGCCGAAACAACAAAGAAAACGACATGCTGACTTTCAAGACAGCTTCGTCTCGTGACATCTGGATGCACACAAAGGATATCCCTGGCTCTCACGTTGTTCTCTTTACAGAAGGCGAAGAACCTACTGCAGAAGAAATTTTCGAAACTGCTGCTCTTGCTGCACTTCACAGCAAAGCAAAACTTTCCAGCCAGGTTCCTGTCGACTACGTAAACATCAAACACGTTAAAAAGCCAAGCGGCTCAAAGCCTGGTTTTGTAGTGTTTACTCACAACAACACAGTTTACGTTACACCAGGCGAACCGGGAGCAGAAAAATAGTCTGCCCAGCTGTCATCAATCTCTGCCCGGAGGGCTGCAGAAAGGATTTTAAATGGAAATCGTAAGAAAAGTATTCGGCGAATATGCCGCAAACTGCTATATAGTTTTCGACATCGACACTCGCGAATGTTACGTAATCGACCCCGGCTACGAAGCAGAAAAAGTTTACGATGTTATCAAGAGACGCAATCTCAACGTAAAAGGTATCATCCTGACTCACTGGCATTTTGACCACACTGCTGTCAGCGACACACTTGCAAAGCTGGCTGTCACTACAGCCTATGTCCACGAAAAGGATGCTCGCGACCTCAAGATCAGAAACTACAAGACTATAAAAGCCGGTCATGTGTTTACTTTTGGCGAAGAGTCGCTGGAGGTTATCCATACACCAGGTCACTCAAGAGGCAGCATTACACTTCTTGACCGCAAGGGCAAAAATGCTTTCACTGGCGACTGCATCTTCCCTACAGATACAGGCTATGTTACATTTGCCGGCGGCGACGGCAACCGCATGATGGAGTCTATGAAAAAAATGGACCCTATCCTCACAGACGACTATATGATCTGGCCAGGCCACGAGGACAACGTACCTATGTCATACGTGAGAGAACACAACAAAGAGTATAACG
>JAFYUX010000170.1 GCA_017549385.1 Bacillota bacterium | reverse complement strand
GCTTATGCAAGAGCGGCATACAAGCTCAATGCAGAAGGCGTATCTGGCTGCAAGACAGTATTTGATATCGCACCAGCATATCTCAGCATGTTCAGCAACGAAGAACTCAGAAAGAATATGCTCTAAGATACAGCGGAAATATAAATAACGAAAAGCAGAGAGTCCTCATAACCTGAGGACTCTAATACATAAAGGGAGGACGTAACAATGGACGTAAACATCAAAGAAAGATACAGAAAACTTGCTGACAAAATCATCAAAGGTCTCAAGTCAAGAAACATGCAGGGCTATTACGCAGAAACAAAAGAAGAAGCCCTCGCTTTAGCACTCGAACTCATCCCGGAAGGCAGCTCAATTTCATGGGGTGGTGCAACATCTGCTCACGAAATCGGTCTTACAGAAGCTGTTATCAATGGCAACTACGTGGTTTACAACCGTGACGCAGTAGATGATTTCGAAGAAAAGAGAAAGATTTCTATCCAGGCTATGGACTGTGATTTCTTCCTTGCCAGCACAAATGCAATCACTGAGGACGGTATCCTTGTAAACATCGACGGTATGTCAAACAGAGTTGCAGCTATCGCATTTGGCCCTAGAAACGTGCTTATGATCGTAGGCATGAACAAGGTTGCAAGAGACGTAGATGCTGCTGTATCAAGAGCAAGAAACATCGCAGCTCCTATCAACGCACAGAGATTCCCTATCGAAACACCTTGCAAGGTGACTGGATCATGTGCAAACTGCAAGAGCATTTCCACCATCTGCTGCCAGTTCCTCATCACTAGATTTTCAAGAGAAAAAGATCGTATCAAGGTTATCCTCGTAAACGACAATCTCGGTTTCTAAACCACGGGGGATCGTAAAAATGTCAGACGAAAAGAAAGGAAAACTTGGCATATTTTTAGCCGTATTTGGCGGAGTATGCTGGGGTTTTTCGGGTATATGCGGACAGTTTCTCTTTCAACAGAGAGGCTGGACTGCAAAATGGCTGGTAACAGTGCGACTCCTGACAGCAGGGATGTGTATGGTTTTATACGTTCTGCGAAACAGTCAGGGCAGACAATCGGCAAAAACAGTATTTACTACACGAAATGATTTTCTGAGACTGGTGGCATTCAGTATCATCGGCATGGGTATGTGCCAGTATACATACTTTTCAGCGGTAGAAGCCTCAAATGCCGGAACAGCCACAGTAATCCAGTACACAGCACCGATTCTCATCATGCTTTACGGAGCGCTCCGCGCACGCAAGATGCCAACAGCAGTTGAGTTTTGTGCACTGTTTCTGTCGGTAGGCGGTACCTTCCTGCTGGCTACACACGGCCAGCTGGGTAGCATGGTTATCTCAAAGGGTGCCCTTTTCTGGGGACTCCTGTCATCTGTGGCTACAGTATTCTATAACTTGATACCGATTAAACTTATGGACAAGTTTGGCACAATCTTTGTTACAGGTTGGGGTATGCTTATCGCAGGTATCATCCTGAGCTTTGTGGTAAAGCCATGGAATCTGGTGGGCACATTTGATGCAAAAGCTCTCGGCGCATTTTCCATCATCATTGTGGTGGGTACTATCATATCCTTTATTTCATACCTCAAGGGTGTACAGCTTATAGGAGCTACAAAGGCCAGCCTCTGCGGATCATCAGAACCGGTTATGGCCATGATCCTTTCAGTAGCAATCATGGGAGTACCATTTGCCTGGATGGATTTTGTAGGAATGGTATGTATCGTAATCGCAGTAACAGCACTTTCCCTTGCCTCCGGCAAAAGGTAAATACATAAATAAAAGTAAAATATAGCAGATTATACGAATACTTCTCGTTTGAGCAACATAAGCTTAGCGAGAAGTATTTTTTTGCAGGAGGTTTAACTATGTCAGAAAGAGGAAGCATATATGCTCAGCTGTCGGCAGCGGGCGGGACAATTCCCATCGAAGGAGCGAAAGTGGCCATAATCTACGAAGATGCTGAATCCCAGCCAAAGGTGCAGTATTTCACCACCGATGCCTCCGGCATCACAGGAGAGTTACAGATCGATACGCCAGATTCTGAGGAATCATTGAGTCCGGGAAATGGTGGCGTACCGCCATTTGCGACTTTGTCCGTGCGTGCGGAGCACCCGCAGTTTCAGAGTGTTCTGGTGGAAGGTGTTCAGGTTTTTTCCGGCAGAAACAGTATTCAGAGTATAAATATGATTCCGCTTTCAGCATCGTCGTTGCCTTCGGACAACTTAAAGATACTCGTAGTGCCCCCGCAGAACCTTTAAAGGAGGAAACATGCCTGAAGATAGAGTAGTGCCATATATTCCGGAGACGATCCGGGTTCACCTGGGTCCGCCGGATTCGAATGCACAGACAGTGACAGTCCCTTTTTCAGAGTATATAAAGAATGTGGCGTCTAGTGAGATATATCCTACCTGGAGCAATTCTGCCATACGAGCCAACATACTGGCTCAGATTTCCTATGCTCTAAATCGGGTGTATCTGGAGTATTACCCAAGCAGAGGGTACGATTTTGATATAACGAATTCTACGACAATCGATCAGAGTTTTGTCTACGGTAGAACCATCTTTGAGAATATATCAAACATAGTGGACGATATCTTCGATAACTACATAAGGCGTGAAGGTTTTGTGGAACCTCTGGCAGCAAAGTATTGCAACGGAACTACGTCCCTGTGTGATGGATTATCTCAGTGGGGTAGCGAAAACCTGGCTGCCAGAGGATATACGTCGGTGGATATTTTGAAGTATTACTACGGGAACAATATCGAACTGGTGGTGGACACACCGGTGGCATCGCCGGGAGAATCTTATCCGGGGACTCCGCTGAGATTAGGGAGTACGGGAAGTTCTGTGGAGACTGCACAGTTTATGCTCAACAGGATTCGGAAAAACTTCCCGCTGATACCGGAGATACCTCAGGTAGACGGAGTCTTTGGGGGATACACTGAAGAGGCTGTGCGAGTATTTCAGCAGGTCTTTGGGCTTGCTGTTGACGGAGTCATCGGGCGGTCAACGTGGTACAAGATGGTGCAGATTTATACGGGGATTTTGCGGCTGGCTGAATTGAATTCTCAAGGACAGACTTTTACGGAGTCGGAGTTTACAGAGGCGGATGTAGCGTATCCTGGTGAAAGTGGCAGAAAGATTGAGGCACTACAGTATCTGCTGAATGTGCTGGCCAGTTATTATCCGGGGATTCCTTCTGTACCGCAGGTGGAGGCGGATGCTCAGTATTTTGGGCCGGGAACGGAGACTTCGGTGCTGGCAGCGCAGCGACAGTTTGGCCTGGTACAGGATGGGATTGTAGGAGAAGATACATGGTATCTGATATACGGAGCGTACAAGGGCATCAATCAAACTTCAGTTACATAAGTTTGAAAAAATTTATAAAAAAATTTACTGAAGTTGCATTTGCAACTTTTCATCTGGTTTTCGGTGGTTATAATGTAATTATAAATAAGGAAAGCGCAGAAAACAAAAGTTGAAAATCAGTAAAGCGTTCCCAAAAGATAAAAGGCATTTTTAAATGATATGATCCCTTGTGAGTGGGTCAATCGCGAAAGGAGAAAATAATATGGCAAAGTTTGTATGTTCAGTATGTGGTTATGTTCACGAAGGTAATGCAGCACCTGAAAAGTGCCCAGTATGTAACGTTCCAGCAGAAAAGTTCAATGAACTCGGTGGCGAAATGAATTGGGCTGCAGAACACATCGTAGGTGTAGCAGCTGACGTTCCAGAAGATATCAAGGCAGATCTCAGAGCTAACTTCGAAGGCGAATGCACAGAAGTAGGTATGTACCTCGCAATGGCTAGAGTTGCTCACAGAGAAGGTTATCCAGAAATCGGTCTTTACTGGGAAAAGGCAGCTTGGGAAGAAGCAGAACACGCAGCTAAGTTTGCTGAACTCCTCGGTGAAGTTATCACTGACAGCACAAAGAAGAACCTCGAAATGAGAGTAGAAGCTGAATACGGTGCTACAGCTGGTAAGACTGACCTCGCAGTAAGAGCTAAGAAGTTAAACCTCGATGCTATCCATGACACAGTTCACGAAATGGCAAGAGACGAAGCTAGACATGGCAAGGCTCTCAAGGGCTTACTCGAAAGATATTTTGGTTAATAGATTAGCTTAAATAATAAGAATAATTAGCAAATCCGGGCAGAAATGCCCGGGTTTTTTGTGTTTTGAGGGCATAATCTGCAGAGGAGAATTCCTCTTTGTTGGCTTTAAAAATATCTTTCTTGTTATGAGACTTGTACCTTTTCTTGCACTTTTTTTGAGTGGATAAGCTCACATATATCAAAACTTGCACTTTTAAACTTGTACCTTTTTTATAAACACCCTTCTCTAAGTACCTTTTTTAGCTAACGGACAATTTAGATATAACTAATATAATGTCAGTTTATATTAGATAATAGCAAAATACAAATTGTAAGAAAATGTAAATAGCGGTTGAATGCACAGATATCATATGGTAATATATGGAAAGGAATTGCCGTTTGGCGGTTGGTCACCAACTTTGAAAAAAGGGGGTGGTTCTATGGTTACATATACTGATTTGTTTCAGTACACTCTTGTGCTGGTAAGTATAGTATCAATTTGCGTATCTCTGTCTAAACGCAAAAAATAGAACAAGACCGTCTAATGGAATAGACGGTCTTGAAACCAACAATTAAGATCGACCGTCATAGCAAAAACGGCGATTCTTATACATGTAGAATAACATTTTAATCGTGTGTGCGCAAGCACTCGGATGAAGTAAATGTAAAATTCTTACATGTAGCAAGAGCCGGTTTAAGCCGGCTCTTTTTTGTTCTTTTTATAGTATAGTTCATTACTAATTGACCAAAACTCACATCCACATTATACTTATTGATATATTATAGTATCAGTTAGTATCAATCAATGTTGATGGGAATGAGGGGGATATGGACGCTACTAAATATATAGGTATGATAAATGACAAGCATTATTTTGACTTGCAGAAAATGAAATATAAGTACTCAAAGTCAGATGTCAATGAAATGCTGTCGATTTTAGAGGCTACC
>JAFYUX010000169.1 GCA_017549385.1 Bacillota bacterium | reverse complement strand
GTCCATATTGAACTCACAAGAAATCAATCTATCCATAAGAAACCTCCATTCTGCGGGATGTTAGATCATCCCAAAATATTTGAATGCTTCTCGGATTGCTTTCTCTTTTTCCGGTGGACACTGGGGCTGTCTGGAATCCTCGGATTTCGGCAGATTATAGTTTTTGCCTACCTCAATCCCACATTTCCGTTTAACCTGTGAGATATAGAGGTTGGACACCTTTAACCCGGAATGCTCCAAAACATACGCCTTAATCTGCGGATAGGTTGCTCCATCTTGGAACTCCGACATATCCATATCTTCCAAAGAGAACTCAACCCGAATCTTTTTCGAGTCGACCTCGCCCTTGGAAAGCAAGACAACCGTTTCCACATGCTTTGTGAACGGGAAGTTGTCGAAAGCCTTAATCTTAACTACTCTATAGCCGTTTTCTTCCATAAATCTCAGGTTATCAACCATTGTCTTTGGATTGCATGAGATATAGAGGATCTGATCTACTCCATAGTTGAGAAGCTTTGGAAGAACCTTGTGGTTCATGCCTGCTCTAGGCGGATCAACAACGATAACATCCGGCTTGTCAGTAATATCATCGAGAACCTTGAGTACGTCACCAGCGATAAACTCACAGTTATCGAGGCCGTTGAGCTTTGCATTGTCGCGGGCTGCAAGTACTGCATCTTCTACGATTTCTACACCTACAACCTTTTTTGCTCTTACTGCAAGTGACTGTGTGATAGTACCTGTACCGCAGTAAAGGTCAAATACAGTCTTGCCTTCTACGTCGTCAATCATATCTAAAGCTTCTGTGTAAAGTCTTTCTACCGCAGAAATATTTGTCTGGAAGAAAGAGAATGCACTTACCTTAAACTGAAGACCCATAATCTTTTCGTTGTAGTAATCTCTACCGTAAAGTACGTCGAGACGTTCACAAACAACAGAGTCAGCAAGATTGTCGTTGTAAGTATGGAGAATACCTACGATTTCGTTATCAAGTTTCAGGTCGAGAAGCATCTTTACAAAAGCATCATCATCAAATTCAGACTCTGTTGAAGTTACGATATTGATGAGGAGTTCTTTTGTGCGTTCGCCCTTTCTGATAACGAGATTACGGAGTAATCCTCTGTGACTGCGCTTGTGATAGTGCTTGTAGCCTTTTTCGTTACAGAAATTGAGAATAGCTCTAAGGATGATGTTGAAATCATCGTCAACAAGCTGGCATTCGTCTACAGTAATGATAGACATAAACTGGCCGCGCTTGTGCATACCCAGAGTCATTTCGCCATCCTTTACGAGATTGCCGAATGTGTACTCCATTTTGTTTCTGTAGTTATAAATCTTTGGGCTGCCTTCGATGCCGATATACTCGCCAGTCTTGAGTTTCTTTTCCTCTAAGAGCTTTTTAACGGATTCGCCCTTAAGTTCTACCTGTTCAGCATAATCTACGCCCTGGTAGATACATCCGCCGCAGTGCTGCTTTATGCTGCAGACTTCTTTATTGCAGATTTCCATATATTTAAATAAACCTCGTTCCTTTAAAAATTACCAAGGAATAGATGGAATGTCTTCCAGATCGTATGTAGTTCCCTGATATACAAAGTTGAGCCAGTTTGCATAGAACAGATTTGCGTGGCCGTTCCATGTCATTTCAACGCCCTTTTCAGGGTCGTCATCTACGAAGTAGTTGTATGGCATATCGATTGGCTTGCCTGCTGCAAGGTCACGATTGTATTCTCTCATGAGAGTTCCACGATCATATTCCCAGTGTCCCTGAAGGAAGATCCATCTCTTATTTTTGTGAGCAATCATGTGTGGACCAGCCATGTCTGACTCTGCGAGAATCTCAAGTTCATCGATATCTCTGACAGCATCAGCATTTACCTGAGTATGTCTAGAATGTGGAACAACAAAAGTATCGTCAAAACCTCTTGTGAGTTCTGAGCAGTACGCCTTGTTGAGAAGATTGTGCTTAAACACACCAAAAAGCTTGCTGTCTCTCACCTGCTTGTCGATGCCATAGTGGT
This sequence comes from Bacillota bacterium, assembly GCA_017549385.1. Taxonomy (GTDB): domain Bacteria; phylum Bacillota; class Clostridia; order Peptostreptococcales; family Anaerovoracaceae; genus RGIG7444. The sequence continues at coordinate 1,100 of JAFYUX010000169.1, read as the reverse complement.
GATAAAGACCAGCCTGAGCAGCCCAGCAGATGTAAATCGTGCTGAATACGTTTTTCTTTGTGTTTGACATGAGAAGTGCAAGATCATGCCAGTAATCTACTTCCTCAAACTTTAAAGTTTCAAGAGGCGCACCAGTGATAATCATACCGTCAAACTTTTCGTCCTTAATCTCATCAAATGTTCTGTAGAACTGGTTGAGATGCTTGAGGTCTTCTGGCTTTCTGAAATCTGTATCCATCATGATAAGCTGGAGGTCAACCTGAAGCGGTGTGTTTGCCAGCATCTTCATGAGCTGTGTTTCGGTTGCTTCTAAAGTCGGCATAAGGTTGATAACGCCGATTTTGAGTGGTCTGATGTCCTGGACAGAAGCTCTGTTGCTGTCCATAACGAAAATATTTCGTTCCTGTAATTCTTCGTATGACGGATAATCCGCTGGAATAAGAATTGGCATTGCAATCACCCTTTCATAATGTTTATTGCATCACGTTAGCTTTGCCGGAGGCTTCGCCTGCGCGGATGCGCTGCACTGACTAAAGCAGTGTGGAATAGTCGTCGTATTTTAAGTAGAATTCTCTCTTGTATTCTAAGAATCTGTCCTGTTCAATTGCTTCTCTGATGTTTTTCATAGTGTTTACTAAGAAATGAATGTTGTGGTGTGAGAGGAGCATTGATGAGAGGATTTCGTTGGCCTTGAAGAGGTGTCTGAGGTATGCTCTTGTGTAGTTACGGCATACGTAGCAGTCGCACTCATGGTCAAGTGGTGTGAAATCTCTTTCGAACTTTTTGTTTTTAATAGAAATACGGCCTGTTGATGTCATTGCAGTACCGTTACGTGCAACTCTTGTAGGGAGTACGCAGTCGAACATATCTACGCCACGTTCTACGCCTTCGAAAAGGTGGTCAGGAGTACCAACACCCATTACGTATCTCGCCTTGTTTTTTGGGAGATAGTCTGTTGCATAATCAAGAACTTCGTACATGATTTCTCTTGGTTCACCTACGCTAAGACCGCCGATAGCATAGCCTGGGAGATCAAGTTCTACGATTTCCTGTGCAGATTGATATCTGAGGTCCTTATACATACCGCCCTGCATGATACC
>JAFYUX010000168.1 GCA_017549385.1 Bacillota bacterium | reverse complement strand
GGCCTCGCATGGGGCGGTGTCGGTCAGGGCAAAGACATGGTTAACCCTGCTTCTATGATGATATTTGCAGGAGCTATCGCAAACGACGGCGATACTGCAGTTCCTCAGATTCTCAAGTACACAGCATTCCACGAAGGTGCTCGCAAGAGTCTCTACATCAGACACTACACACGCAACCTTATCAACAGCGATACAGCACAGACACTGCGTGCTATGATGCGCACAGACGTACTCAACAACTATGGTCAGGAAAACTTCCCTGGTCTTGAGATTTGTGCTAAGTCAGGTACAGCACAGACTGACGGACAGGCAGACACTGCATGGTTTGTAGGCTTCCTTGATGATCCAGAACATCCGCTGGCATTTACTGTTACAGTAGAAGGCGGTGGCTCAGGCGCCAAGACAGCCGGCCGAATTGCAAATCAGCTCCTTCAGACTTGTGTTAAAAAAGGATATTAATTAAAAAGGATGATGATTTCACCCTTACGTGAAATCATCATCCTCTTGTTTTTTGGATTAATTTAATTATCCCTGAACTGTGCCAACACCCGAAAACTCCGTTTACGCGATTATCTCCAGGCATTTTTCAGTTCTTGAATATCTGTAAATATTGTTACTGAGGACTTCGTCAGCTTTTACCATTTCACGGTTCACCTCAGATACAACTCTTTTCAGAGCATCATAATCAAAGTTTTTGCTGTCCCTGATACATATGAGTTCGTGAACAGATGACGGTATAATCACCAGATCCTTTTCCAGCATATCAGCATATTTCTGCAGAAGATCACCTCTCAAAAGAGCTACCGCTCCGTTCATCCTGCTTATATCTGCTATCACAAACATCTGCTCTTTTCGTTCTTCTGCATCAGCAAGTTCCTGCATATCTTCTATGATGCATTCCATGTCTGACTTGCAGGCATCGCTCTGAAGCATTTCCACCATAGAGATTAATATGTTTTTAATACATATCTCCATAGTATTGTCCATGTTGTACATGGCTATTTCATAGAGTTCATCCTCTTCTACGATCCACTCCCTGGCCATTTCCTTTGTGACAGGCGTGGCAAAACTGCCCGGGTTATTAGGGTCTGAGATAAGATAAAAAACCGCTGCAAGATCCAGAAACTCTCGATATACTTTATCCTCCAGTTCCTTTTGATGTAACTCTCTGTTTACCATTCTGATGGTAATTTTGTCCCTTATAATTCTGAAATCCATTTCCCCTCCTGATTTCATACAGATATAACAAATGTCATTTTCTGACATTTAAATCATATCTGTAACCGGGAGGTTTCGAAACAGATTTTTAGTTTACCGGTAGAATTCTGTCGTTTTTGTGCAGGATTCTGTAAGTTGCAGACTCAAGTCGGTGAAAATTGAATTATTCAAACCAGTTGTCGCCAGTTTCATAATCGATGATTACGCCAGGCTGTACATTGTAACAGTAAACGTTAAAACAGATGCTTGCGCCATAATCCTCAACAGAAAAGGCTTCTATCTGAACACCACGAGCCACCAGTTCGTCACCTTCAAACATAGGAGTCACTCGGTAAAGAACGTGATTGCCAGTTTCCTTGATGTAGTCGGCCACCATATTTTCAAAAGGCAGCATACCTTCTGTGTTAAGATAACGAGTACCAGTAATAAGGTTGCCCCAGTTGTCGTTTTCAGCAGACAGCTGGAATCCGATGAGATGACATCTGTTGTAGAGATATTTTCCATCAACAAAATCATATTTTGCAATCTGCCAGCCACTTGGCTTTACGTGGCTGATACTCTCACGTTTTTTAGTCGGCATAGTATCCTGACTGAGACTTGCCATTGCGTAGCCGCATCTGTTTAATCTATCCAGATCGCTGTAGTATTCATAAGACTCCTCAGAAAGTTCATCCTCGTAGAAAAACGGCACGTTGTCTCCGACAACCACATAAGGTTCACCGCTGTACTCAGGAATATCTTCAAGACTGAGACTGTAACCATCAACCTCTACAGTTTCTGTAGAAGGCATAGACTCATAATACTCCAGAATCTCCTGCCCCATATCGGCAGCAAACTGAATGTACTGGATATAATCTTCCGGCTCACCACCACAACCGCCTAATATCAGCATCATCAGTGCCAGCAGCAATGCCAGAGCTTTTTTCTTAAAACCGTTCATATTACATAACCCCTTTATCATCTATACGTCAATTTTTACAGCAAACTTTTCTATTTCCTAATTAAATTTTATAACCCTCGGCATCCTCAGTCAATTTTCATTATCCGTCTTTTGACACGATATAAAGCTCATTTAAAGCCACCGAATTTCCCTCATAAAAACTCATAATATTCCAATAGCCCGCTCCAGCCAGCCCATATTCCTCTATCAGCGACAGCTTCGCTGACAAGCTTTTCTGATTTTCAAACCAGACAATATGTTCAAAGTCATCTTCATCTGTGTAAAAGAAATACGGGGCCTGGGCCTCTTCATCGTAAAATATCTGGGCCCCGTAGCTTTCTGCGATGGCGGAGCCATCGTCGATTGTGATCTTTCTTGCCATTGATTCGCCTTTTACAAAAGGCAAAGTCCAATCATAACCGTAGTTTGGGATACCCATGAGAATTTTTTCTGCAGGGATTTCCGTAAGGCCGTATTCCAGCACTTCTCTGACTTTGTTAATAGGAGCGACTGCCATAGGTGGGCCAAAAGTATAGCCCCATTCGTATGTCATTATAAGAACATAATCTGCTGCCTGACCCATGCCGGCGTAATCATGTCCACTATAGAGCAGGCCTTCCTGCTCAGCTGAAGTTTTTGGTGCGAGAGCTACGGTTGTGGTAAATCCGTATGGCCGCAGACGGGCTGCAGTTTCACGCACCAGCGACACATAAAGGTCCCTGTTATCCTTTTCTATATATTCAAAATCAAAATCTACCCCAGACATACCTTTATCCAGCAGTGTTGCCAAAACACCTTCTATGAGATTTTGTCGGGCCTGAGGATCCTGGAGCACCAGCTCTGCAATCTCACTGGAAAACTGGCCTGCTTCATTAAAAGGCGTCAGTACCATGACAGCACCCACTCCTGCGTCAGCGGCAGCTGTCGTAAGGCGATAATCGTTGAGGTCAGTCAGGCTGCCATCTGCATTTACGCCATAACTGAAGTTGTAGATATTTGTGAGGTCCGGCAGCCATTCTTCCAGCACCAGCGGACTTATGGAAGGATACGCGTATCCGTTTATTATAACTGTCCTTTTTTCAGACATATTACACCTACCTTTCTTTTCAGAAATATATGCGTATGTGGCCCAAAACTTCCAATACAACTAACAAAACTGTCGTTTTACGCAAAAAAGGACAAAACCCCAACGGAGAGTATG
>JAFYUX010000167.1 GCA_017549385.1 Bacillota bacterium | reverse complement strand
TCATTGCGGCAAGCGCGTTAATATGACTCTCAGGAGTAACACCTGCACAGCATGCAGCGTCAACAATGAGAGGTACTTCCTTTACAAATGCCTTTGCTACCATAACGTTGGCAATAACACAGATATCTGTGCAAAGACCGATAAATGTAATGCTTTCCAGACCTTCAGTCTTATCCAGTTCAGCCAGCTTTTCGCCTAAAACAGGGCTGCCGAAACCAGGCTTGTCTATAATCTCCCAACCTTCTGTAAGAGTGTTAACTTCCGGATGGAGCTGCCAGCCTTCAGAACCTCTGATGCAGTGCTCTACAGGCAGATTTCTGCCTTCCTGAGTCTGGAGATAATCCACTTCGTGAGTGTCTCTTGTAAAGATAATCTTGCCGTCGAAGTTTTTAATCTTATCACAAACAGCAGGAACAATAGCTGCAGCTTCTGGTGAACCTAATGCTGCATCTACAAAATCGTTCTGCATATCTACTACTACTAAAACCTTCATGTGTCCTCCAATCTGCCGATATCTAAATCATCGGCAAAGCCGCCGCGGTAGCGGTGTCTATGTAAGATTTATTTGAGCTTCTTGATGTCTTCGATGAGCTTGTCTACATTTTCTGCCACTGTTGCCCAGCTTGTGCAGAAACGTACCTGATAAGCGTCAGGACCGATTTTTGAGAAGATTTCAAATGCGTAATCATCCTTGAGCTGATCGATCTGTGCCTGGTTGAGCACTGGGAACTGCTGGTTTGTAGGTGATTCTGGAGCAAATTCGAAACCTGCTTCAGCAAAAGCTTTTTTAATACGCATAGCCTGTATGATAGCGTGCTGAGAGATATCAGCATAGAGACAACCTGTTTCTGTTGGTTCGAAGAGTGTTTCGAACTGGATACCAAGGAGTCTGCCCTTTGCAAGCATACCGCCGTGCTGCTTGATGAGATATCTGAAATCCTTTTTCAGGCTGTTGTTTGTGATTACGATTGCTTCGCCAAAGAGAGCGCCAACCTTTGTGCCGCCGATATAGAATACGTCTGTCAGCTTTGCAAAGTCCTCGAGAGTGAGGTCGTTGTCTTCTGACATGAGGCCGTAACCCATACGTGCACCATCTACAAATAACGGAACATCATGCTTTCTGCAAACTTCGCTGATAGCTGTGAGTTCTGCCTTGCTGTAGAGTGTGCCTGCTTCTGTAGGGAATGAAATATATACCATGCCCGGCTATACCATATGTTCTGCAGTAGGGTCATTGTAGTGACCTGTGATAACATCGTCTACCTGCTGAGCTGTAAGCTTGCCCAGTTCGCCTGGAACTGTGAGAACCTTGTGGCCGTAGGACTCGATGGCACCTGATTCGTGAACATTGATGTGGCCTGAATCACATGCGATAACACCCTGATGTGGTCTGAGAGTTGCAGCGATAACAAGAGCATTTGCCTGTGTACCGCCCACCAGGAATTCTACACTTGCTTCTGGAGCATTGCAGTATGTTCTGATGAGATCCCGGGCGCGATCACAATGATAGTCTGTACCGTAACCTGGAGTCTGTTCGAGGTTTGTTTCGTTGAGACGCTGCATTATCTGTGGGTGAGCGCCTTCAGTATAGTCGCACTGAAAATAAATCATTTCTACACCAGCTTTCTGTAAATGTATATCGTGTTTGCTGTTTCGGCGGGACTGTAGCCTGCCGATGTTTTTATAACTTTACCTTGCAGTAGTAAATTGGATTACCCTTTGAAGAGAATTTCTGTTCGTACTCTGTCATGTAGTTTGCAGATTCGTAGGCGGAGCCTTCGCCGTGGAGATCTTCTGTGTACTCTAGCTTTTCGAGTTCGTTTGCGTCGAACTCTTCTACTGAGAATCTGAAGAGGGCTTCGTTGTCTGTCTTGAACTCAAGACATGCACCTGGCTTTGTTACTGCCTGGTAACCCTTGAGATATCTTGTGTGAGTAAGTCTGCGCTTTGCGTTTCTGTCCTTTGGCCATGGATCTGAGAAGTTCAGATAGATGCCTGTGAGTTCGTCTTCTGCAAAACAGTCTGTCACTGAACGGAGATACATGTTTGCAAAAATCAGGTTTGGAAGTACAGCGTAAACGCAATCGTCTTCTGCTGTTGACCACTTGCTTTCTTCGTATTCCTGAGCTGCAGCCATTGCTTTGTCTTCGTCTACCGCAAACATACCGTGTTCTGCCACTGCCTGTGGAAGTGGTGTGTGCGGATGTCTGCCCGGTCTTGCCACTTCTTCTGGATCGTAGTCAAGATTTAATACTCTTGATGCCTTTTCGAGAGCTCTCAGCATAACGCTTCTGTTGCCTTCGATTGCGATAAAGTTTCTTTCTGGATATGCCTGTGCAAGCTTGAGGATAAACTGACCTTTGCCGCAACCAAGTTCCATGTATATAGGCTGTTCTTTTTCAAAGAGAGCCTGCCATCTTCCCTTCATAGCTAAAGGGTTAATCTGGATACCGCCGGAATAGAGTGCCAGCTTTTCGTCCAGGTTCTTTAATTTTCTCTGTCTCATTTGTCTCCTACCTTGGCCACAGCATCGGAAGAGGCAGAATGCCTCGTGACTGTACAACGATTACTGCAGCGAATACCACTATAAATGTATAGGCCACATAGTCGGCCTTTTTGTATTTCATCGGGTGAAGTCTTGTACGACCTGTACCCCCTCTGTAACATCTTGCTTCCATAGCCATGGCGAGGTCCTGGGCGATACGGAAAGAACTTACAAACAGCGGAATGATAAGTGGAATCATGCTTGTTATTCGCTTTATAACATTGCCTGTTTCAAAGTCAGCACCTCTCGCCTGCTGTGCCTTCATGATCTTGTCTGTCTCATCCAGAAGTGTCGGGATAAATCTAAGAGCAATTGAGATCATCATAGCTACTTCGTTTGCTGGGAATCCCAGCTTTGCCAGCGGACTCATCAGCTTTTCCAGACCGTCAGTCAGCTGCATCGGTTTTGTAGTGTACGTCAAAAGCGACGTTCCGAAAATCAGCAGGATAAGTCTGAATGCGATAAACACTGCAGTCTGAACCCCTACATCTGTAATCTCCAGCGGGCCGAGCTGTACCAGCACCTTACCATCGTGAAGGAACATATTTAATATAAAGGTCAGTATCAAAATAAACATAATGGGCTTCATGCCCCTTGCAATATATCTGAAAGGAATCTTTGCCGCCTTTATAATCCCCGCCAGGGCAACTATAAAGATGCCGTAACCTATAAAGTCTTTTACAAAAAAGATCATGACAAGATACATCAGAGTCCAGAGAATCTTGACTCTCGCATCCAGCCTGTGAATTACAGAATCCCCAGGATAATATTGTCCGAATGTAATATCTCTTATCATTTTTCTTCCATTCCAGTTCCGGCAGAAATCTTGCCTGACTTCTGCAACATTTCAAATATAACATCCGCAGCCTGCTGATCAGTCAACACATCTGCGACGGCTCCGCCGACGCGGGAAGCCACATCAATACCTTTATTTTTCATAATATACAGCAGTTCTTTTGCTGCCGGGAGGCCAAGGCCTATGCTCTTGAGAAAGTCGTCCTGAGAAAAGACTTCTGCAGGAGTTCCGTTGAGAGCAACTTTCCCTTTATTCATAACAATTACTCTGTCGCAGAGTCTTGCGATATCATCCATGTTGTGTGATACCAGCAGTGTCGTGCACTTCTGCTCTTTTCGGATATGCTGAATCATCTCCAGAATTTCCTGATGAGCACCTGGATCAAGACCTGCGGTAGGTTCGTCCAGAATGAGAATCTCCGGCTTCATGGCGATTACACCTGCCACAGCAGCCCTTCTTTTCTGGCCGCCGGAAAGTTCAAAAGGTGAACGTTTTCCGTGAACTTCAGGATCAAGTCCCACAAGGCGAAGTGCCTCATCAACTCTCTGAGCAATTTCCTCTTCAGAAAGTCCAAGATTTTTAGGACCGAAAGCAACATCCTCTTCTACAGTAGCCTCAAAAAGCTGATGCTCAGGATACTGGAAAACAAGACCTACTTTCTTTCTGATGTCCATGAGAGAGACACCCTTTTCGGTGATATCAGTGTCACCGATAAATATCTTTCCAGAATGAGGCTTTAAAAGTGCATTGAGGTGCTGAACAAGTGTAGACTTGCCAGAACCTGTATGACCGATAAGGCCCGCAAATTCTCCATCTTCTATTGTGAGAGTTACATCATCAAGCGCAGCAGTTTCATTTGCCTGGCCCTGATTATAGATATGTGTAAGATTTTCTATCTTAACGCGCATCAGTTCCACCTCCTGCTATGCTGCAGATATACTCTGCAAGTGTGTTGATGTGAAGGATATCAGCAGGGATATCTACCCCCTTTTCCAGCAGCATGTTTTTAATCCTTACTGCAGCCGGAATGTCGAGACCTGCTTCATCTATTACTTCTGAACATGCGAAAATCTCTGCCGGCGTGCCGTCAGAAATAATCTTTCCGTTCTTCATTACTATAATTCTGTCTGCATCTGCTGCTTCTTCCATAAAGTGAGTGATCAGCACTACAGTAATCTTTTCAGCTCTGAGCTTTCTAATAATCTCCATGACTTCGCTTCTGCCCTGGGGATCCAGCATAGCAGTAGGCTCGTCAAACACAATACAGCGAGGCTTAAGTGCAAGTACACCTGCAATAGCAACTCTCTGCTTTTGACCACCGGAAAGCTGTGACGGAGATTTAAATCTCTGCTCGTAGATACCAGCGGCTTTCATCGCCTCATCTACTCGCTGTCTTATTTCCTCTGTAGGAACGCCTATGTTTTCCGGACCAAAAGCAACGTCATCTTCTACCACTGCAGAAACCAGCTGATTGTCTGGATTCTGGAATACCATGCCTGCAGTCTTTCGGATTTCCCATACCAGTTCGTCCTGTCTTGTGTCCATACCATCAACAAACATGATACCTGAAGATGGTACATACAGAGCATTCATGTTTTTTGCGAGAGTGGACTTACCAGAACCGTTCATTCCAAGAATCGCAGTAAATGTGCCTTCCTCAATCTCCAGATTTATATCATCTAGCGCTATGATAGGCGGTGCGTTTTCTTC
>JAFYUX010000166.1 GCA_017549385.1 Bacillota bacterium | reverse complement strand
GACCCTGGAAAGTATAAAATGAGATGCCGATTGGCAGTACAACTTCAGGAATAGGTACCATAAAGCCCAGCTTGTTTACAATCTCAGCCATAAAACCGGCATACTTAAAGTACCCCAGCATCCCGATGCCTCCGGCAACAGCAATAAACACCGACATTGCTCGTACCCATTTAGGCAGTTTTTTTCCTCCGCAAAATAGACCGCATATATAGTTAAGTGCTATAGATGCCAGCATCAGCAACAGGAAAGACGGTCCGCCCCACCCGTAAAAGATTAAGCTGAATGCCAGCAACACCATATTTCTAAGATTTCTGAACCTCTGAGGCACTAAAAAATAGCACACCAAAAGACATGGTAAAAAGAATAATAAAAAACTTATACTACTGAAAACCATTTTTCAGATGCTCCTTTCGCAACTGATTTCCTAAATTTATGTCAATTCTGCCAATTTATCTGCAGTAATAATATTTCTTTCTATACTTCACTAAACAACAAATTGCTACGATTGCTCCCGCAAACTCAGCAACAGGCACTGTAAACCACAGCGCATGACCGCCAAAAATCAACGGAAGAACTATAATGCTGCCTGCAAGGAAGAGAAAAGTTCTGGTAAAAGATATAATCGCAGATACTCTTCCGTTTGAAAACGCAGTAAACATAGCTGATGAGAAGTAATTTAAACCCATCAGCAGGAAACCTGTAGCCAGTATCGGGAATCCGCCAAGAGTCAGATGATATACATTTGATCCTGTCTCCGCAAATATACCGATAAGAGTTTCCATTGTGAGTCGTGTCATCACATAAGATATTATAGAACACGAACCTATAAATATCATACAGTAACGGAATATTTCCCGTATCTCGTCTTTTGCTTTTGCGCCGTACTTATAGCTGATAATAGGCGCTACCCCTGTTGCAAAGCCGAAGTACACGGCAGTGTACACAAACTGGCTGTATTGGACCATGGTTATGGATGCCACACCATCTTCCATATAATATTTCATAAAGATGATATTAAAGAGAAACGTCGTAACTGCATTTGCCAGATTGGCAACCATTTCTGATGCACCATTTGTACAGCTGTTTTTTAACATTTCCAGATCAGGTTTAAATCTCACAAAGTAAAGTTGACCTTTTCTGTTTACGGTAAAGTAGATCAGACCTATCACCGAAGCTGTAAAAAATCCCATACCAGTAGCTACAGCAGCACCTGCTATACCCCAATCCAGCACGTATATAAACAGATAATCCAATACCATATTTTCAATACCGGCTATGATAGTCAGTATCAGACCTATCTGAGGCTTGCCTGCTGTGGCAAACAGCGTCTGAAAACATATCTGCAGAAAATAAAACGGACTGAAAGCCAGCAATATCCTTGCATAAACTTCACAATACGGCCACTGTTCCTGGCTGGTACCCATAATTGTCAGCACCTGATCCATAAAGATATTTACAAATACCGCAAAACACAAGCCAGTAAATATGGCTACCAGTACGATAAATGTAAAATTTTCTTTGGCCAGTCTGTCCTTACCTTCTCCCATTCGGCGGGCTATGATGGCGCTACCTCCGGTAGCAAACATAAAACCTACGCCAAGCTGGATACATTCCATGGGATAAGTCATATTTATTGCCGATAAAGCCAGTGTTCCCACAAACCTCGACACAAAAATCCCGTCGACTATAGTGTATAGCGACAGGAAAATCATCATTATGATATTAGGCATAGAAAAAGATATGAGATTCCAGAAGGAAAATCGTTTTTCAAACCTGTTATTCATTATCTAATTTAACCCCTTTTTTTAAAAGAAAATCTCCCAGCGATACCGTCATAGGCTTTGGTGGCTGAAGAACTTCGTGAATTTTATCCAGCGTAGCCTGGAAACTTTCGTCATCCTCTGTATGAGCAAAGAGCATTGCGGTGTTTCTTGCATCCCACAGAGCATCATGAATCTGACCATCAAATCTCAGACCTGCAAGATCTAAAGCCTTTTCCAGGGAAATCTGCTTTGAAATCCCCACTATACGGCCAAATTCTCGCTGAAAATCAACCCAGTTTTCCATTATGTAATCCATTTCATCTGTGATTTCAACGGATTTCTGTTCTATTTCACCCTCCAGCTGGTAGAGATCTGTTTCGCTCCAGGCGTAAACAGTGTATTCTTCCTCTGGATCTGTATTTTCCACGCACCAGTCTACAAATGCAGCAAATGCTTCGGGAAAATGCTCTTTGTCCTTTATCATATCCGTTGTGATACCCGTAAGTTCCACAAAACGTTCTAAAATCTCACTGCTAAACTGCGGTTTTACATATCTCTTAAATGAACTAATCTCTTTAAGACTATCGTCCAACATTACTGCCCCTATTTCAATTATTTCCATGGCGCATATCCTACGCTCTTTTTTAAACCCTTTGTCCACAGGGTTCATTTCAAAGTCTATAAATATATGTTTCATAATGCTGTGACTGTTTTTCTATAATATAACTTAAAAGCTAAATTAGTTTACCATAATCAATTAACGTATACTGTCTCTGTTTTATTCTGATAAGACAGTTCTTCCTCTGGAACTATCCTGTCTATAAAGGCAACATACTGTTTGCCATAATTACCCCACCATGTACTGCGGTCTTTTGTAAAATACAGCGTGCAGAACATGATTTCGCTGGCGTTGAGCTTGACGATGATATCGAGAAGTTCTATCGTCAGTGGAAAAATAAAATCATTTTCCGGATCATCAGGTCTCAG
>JAFYUX010000165.1 GCA_017549385.1 Bacillota bacterium | reverse complement strand
GTTCTGTTTATAGCTGATGTTACGCCAAAGCAGAAACCTGAATGAGCTGCAAGTCTGATTACTGTTCCGTTTTTTTCAAAAACAACATCCTGTTTCATATAAAATCTCCTGTTTCCAATACCTCCGGTAATGAAAATCTGTAAATTAATCCCCTTTTACTCGTCTCCGTGAAGAGCCTCAAGATACTTTTTAAAAGCTCCTTCTTTGCCGTTTGTACCAGGTTTATAATACTTTACCTTTTCTCTGTAAAGGTTGTCCGGAAGATACTGCTGCTTTACATATCCTCCAAAATCGTGAGGATAAAGATACCCCTTTACCCCTCTGTCTCTTGCACCCTTGTAGTGGGCATCCTTGAGATGAAGCGGAACTTCGTCTATCTTGCGAGATCTGAGATCTGCTATAGCCTCGTCGATTGCAACTGCACATGCATTTGACTTCGGACTTGAAGCCAGCAGTATAACGGCTTCTGCAAGGTTAATCCTTGCTTCTGGAAAACCTGTCATAAGAGCAGCCTGTACGCATGATGTAACGATGCTGACAGCTGACGGGAATGCCATGCCTATATCTTCTGATGCAATAACCACAAGTCTGCGGCCGATCATCTGAACATCAGCACCGCCTTCTATAAGTCTCGCCAGATAATGAATAGCCGCATCAGGATCGCTTCCTCTGATAGACTTCTGGAGAGCCGAAAGAAGATCATACTTGTCCTCGCTCTTGTCGTAGAAGCTCACCTTGCTCTGGAGGGCTTCGCCCACAAGATTAACTGTGACGGCGGAGCCGTCGTCGATGTTTTCTGCGATAAAACCGAGAGTATCAAGTGCTACTCTAGCATCACCATTTGAGAGTTCTGCGATCATATCGATAGCATCGGCATTGTAGATAATATCGTAGTTGCCGAGACCTTTTTCTTTGTCTTTAGTAGCATTTTGCAGGATAGCCTTGATGTCATCCTTTTGCAGACGCTTGAACTCGTAAAGGAGTCTTACTCTGCTGATGACTGCGTTGTTTATCGCAAAATAAGGATTTTCCGTGGTGCTGCCGATAAAGCGTATAACGCCTTCCTCAAGAGCCTTGAGCAGAGAGTCCTGCTGGAGTTTGTTCCAGCGATGGAATTCGTCTACGTAAAGGTATGTAGTCTGGTTCTGGAGTCCGTAAAATCTAAATCTTGCATCGTCCAGAATCTCTTTTAGTTCTTTTGTGCCGGCTGTTGTGGCATTAATCTCTTTAAAATCAGCATCCATCTCAGCAGCAATAATCCTGGCGAGAGTCGTCTTTCCTGTTCCTGATGGTCCATAGAAAATAGCTGACTCGAAAGTTTTGTTTTTTATTGAGTTGTAAAGCAGAGAACCTTCGTAGAGGAAGTGTCTCTGACCTTTGAATTCTTCGAGCCTTGCAGGCCTCATGGATGTGGAAAGCGGTAACATTAGAATTCTATTCCTTTTCTTGCGTCTACACCTTTGTCGTAAGGATGTTTTATCTTTTCCAGATCAGTTACGTAATCTGCTGCTTCGATCATCCACATTTCTGGTGGATTGCCTGTCATAACCAGCTCTTTGTCTGAAGGAAAGTTTTTAACATAATCTTTGAATTCGTCTTCGTCGATGATGTAATTTCCGGCTGCTGTTACGACTTCGTCAAGAACAAGCATATCCGCTCCTGTTTCCTGGAAAATATCAAAAGAAGTTTTGAGATGAGCTCTGTTGCTTTCTTCGCTGGCATCTCTTTCGTCTGGTGTCATCTGGTAAGTAAATTTGTCGCTGTTATCTGCACGGATTACTGTAATCCCTGGAATTGCAGACATTATATCAATTTCGCCAGTCTTCTGACCTTTCATAAACTGTGAAAATACAACCTTGAGACCACTGCCTGCAGCTCTTACTGCAAGTCCTGTTGCTGCTGTTGTCTTTCCTTTTCCATCACCGCAGTATAAATGAATCATATGTCAGCTCCTGATATTTTAATAATCGTCAATGTTGAATCTATCGCATAACATCATCCACATCTTTTCAGCAGTAAGACCTTCTTCTGCAGGAAGACCACCGTAGATTGTAGCTTTTACCATGCTTCTGTTGATTGATTCGATTCTCTGTGTAAGGCCTCTCTTTTCAGAACCCATCATGATGAAATGAGTAATATTGAGTTCCTTAAATAAAGCAAGCATATACTCTGGGCTGTAAACTCTGTCAGTACCGAGAATATTTTCCTGCGGATACCCCATAGCAAGAAGTTCTTTAAGAATCTCTGGATCGTTTTTAACCATAGGCATTACCTTTGTCTGGTAGTCCTTGGCATCAACGAGAATCTTGAATATTTCCATATCGCCGCGAACGAGAACTCTGCCTACACAATACTCAACCGCTCTGATGAGATCTTCCGGGTTAGAACTCTGAGCAGTATTGAGATTGATGTCGTAGCTTGCAGCTACACGAAGGTATTCTACGCCTGTTTCAGCACATACCTTTTTGATGATTTCTCTGTGTTCTTCTGCAGTAACATCAGTACCATCAATGATGAGGTTTACGCCTCTGTCGATCCATCTCTTGATAGCTTCTTCGTCCTGATACTTTGAAAGGATTGTGATATTGCCACCTGGATGTGGAGCAGAACCGTATTCTGATGCAGTTGCTGCATAAATATCATCTGTATAATCTGCAATGTCGCTCACAAGTCTGCTTGATGCAGCTGTACCGACAAATGCCATAATTTTCTTATCAATCTTAGCCATTTTATATTTACCTCTTGTGAAATTATCTACCTAAAAGTCTGCGCAGTGAGAACTTTGCCTTTGGTTTTGAAGCTTCGATCTGCTTTTCAAGTTCCTGCATTCTTTCTCTGATTTTTTCATTGTCAGAATTATACTTTAAAGCAATCTTGTAATCATTTACAGCTTCTTCTTTCTGATCGAGTCTGTCATAAGACATGCCTCTGAACATATACGCAGAACCGAGAGCCGCTGTGTTTACATAATTTCTCTTTGCGATAACTTTCTTGAAATCCTCGATAGCGAGGTTGTATTTTGCAAGCTTGTAGAAAGCCACACCTCTGTTTACATTGAGATTCATGAATTCTGGATTGATCATGAGACCCATTTCTGCATAGTCAATTGCTTCTTCGTATCTTGCAAGAGCATTGCAGCACTTTGAAACATAGCTGTATGACTGAACAGTCAGGGCTTCTGACACAGAAGCCTTTTTGAAGTCCTCGATAGCCTTTTCGTTGTGACCAGAGAAGTTATGAATAATACCTCTTACCATATAGGCTGTTGGTTCTTCCGGATCAAGCTCGATAGCTTTTTCGATATCTGCAAGAGCTTCAGCAAGACGTCTCTTTTCAGCATAATATTTTGCTCTGCTGATATAACCCTGTCTATATGAAGGATCAATCTCTACAGACTTGGAGTAATAATACTCAGAATCCTTTGCCGCATCTTCCATAAATGGAGACTTTTCCGGTTCTACTTCTGTTTCAACTTCAGCTGTTTCTTCATCGGAAATAACTTCTTCATCTACAGTTTCTGCTGCATCTGCCTCAGCTGCAATTTCGCCTTCTTCTGACTGCTCCGCAGACACTTCAGTTTCAACAGGTTCTTCTTCAACAACATCTACAGAATCATCAAAATCATAACCAGTAAGAATATTACCTACCAGCACATAAACTTCAGGATCATCCGGCTTAAGAAGCATTGCACAATCTAAATCAGCAAGTGCCTTTTCGTCTTCTTCTCTTTGAGCATAAATAACAGCTCTTCTCTTAAATGAGATGTAATCTGTGCTGTCAAGGCTGATAGCAGTTGTATAGAATCTCATAGCAACATCATAATCACCTGTCACATAACATCTGTCTGCAAGGGCATATGTGTATGTGTGGCTGAGAGGGTTCTTTTCCACTGCTGCAGTAAGGTGGACTATAGCCTGTACATTTTCGTCAAGCTTGGCATATACCATACCAAGAAGATAACAGATTTCTGCATTTTCAGGATATTTTTCCATAAGCTTTAAAGCTGCAGCCTTTGCTTCGGAATACTTTCCTGCAAGGTAAAGAATACGGAGCTTCTTTACAAATAATTCTTCTTCGCCATCTTCTGTATATGAGATACCTGTCTCAATACACTGAATAGCCTTTTTATATTCTTCATCTGAGATATATTTTTCTGCTAATGCAAGATAGAATACTGATCTTTCAGAGTGAGCCGCCACAGCCTTTTCAAGATAAGTTAAGCTGAGAGGATCATCCTCAAGAGTAATGAGACCTGCGTAACCGTCTACATCAGAACCTCTGCCAAGAAGACGTTCAGCTTCTCTTCTAAAGATAAGAAGTTCTTCTTTTCTGCCAAGGTCATATAAAAGTGATGCCTTTGCAGATGTAACACTTTCAATGTTTTCGTTTTTGATGATAGCTTCGTCATAAAGCTGAAGAGCTCTTTCGACTTCGCCTTTAATCATGTGAATCATGCCTGTAATTTCTCTAACCTTGAGGCTCTTGTCACCTGATTCTAATGCGTTGCTGAAAGACTTAAGTGCAGAATTGAGGAAACCTGAATAAACTTCACATCTGCCTCTTACTGACCATGCTCTGCCAGTCATATCGATATCTGGAATCTTTCTATAAAGATTGAGCGACTGTTCGTATTTTTCTGTATTAAACATGATTTCCGCTGCAGTATCGATGTGGATTTCATCAAATCTTGAGTTTTCCACGATATCAAAATCGATATCTTCGATGATGTAAACGGAGTTTTCGTATACTGGTGAATCTTCTGTTATTTCTTTGAGAATTGCACGAGCTTCTGGTTCGCGCTTCATGAGATATAACAGGAAACCCTTTTTAAACTTAAGGATAGAGCTGTCTGGATACTCAGCAGAACGCTTTACCAGTTCGTAGTAAGCTTCTGTTGTACGTCCCTTTCTGATGAGTTCGTCACTGCGTGTTGCGATTTCGATGATTACAGGCTGAACCTTTTCTTTGTACTTGAATGATCCATCCTGTGTGTTTTCTGATGCTTCTAATGCAGCAACTCTACGCTTGTAGAACTCTGCGTCTTCTGCCTGACCTCTGCTCTTGAGAATCATAGCCTTGAGCTGGTATGCGTCCTTTTTCTCTGCATTAAAATCCATGAGAAGACCAGCTACATAATCTGCTTTCTGATCATCGCCAGTCTCAAGGTAAAGCTTGCCTAAAGGATAATATACGTGGAAATTGCGGTAATCTTTTTCGATGAGAGCTTCGCAGTGAGCGATAGCATCTGCTGGATTTGTAAACTCATCGAGATTTAACTTGCTTTCAAAGGACTCGTACTTTTTAAGAACGTCCTCCGGCTTATAATCAGCAGGGTTTACACCTCCTGTAACTCTAATGTCAAGATAACGCTTCTGCATGTCAAGTACATCAGGATGGGTAGATGAGAACTTTCTGAGTTTTTCCATACCCTTGCCAGCAAGATAAACCTGACCCTTTGCAATATGGTCGTTTGTCTTTACGGCAAGATCTATAATCTCACGAACCTCATTTTCCTGAGTTCCGAGAGCGATGTAATCGTATCTGAGAATCTCTTTTTCAACCATCTTTTCGAAGAGATCATCCACTACTTTTTCGCTGAAAATATCAGCAACTAATGACGGGCGATTTCTGAGATCAATGGAGTTGCATGCAGAGCGGTAACAGCTTGCAGGAACATACTCATGAGACAGGAGAAAATCAACTACTTCTGCTGAAGTTTCAACGGGCGCAGCCTCGTAAGCGGAGCTTATGGCAGACTGCCATGCCTTAGGATCAATCCTTTCGCGAATATTGGAATATATCTTATTTAGAGTCTTTTTTAATTCTGTCATAATGTCTTTTTTCATGTAATCCTCCCTATAGATTCTTAACATCTAATTATAACATCGCATCTGAATTAATACCATAAATAAGGGCAGACTAGTGGTAAATAAAATGAATGCGAGGTGATTCTTATCTCATATAAATCTTTCAAAATTTCACCATCTCTCGAGGAAAATCTGTCTTTCTTTAAAACCCTGGCCGGGCAGGATAAAACCGTAAAGATCCGGTCTTTTGAGTCCTCAAAATCACCACAGATAAAAGCAGGAATCGTCTTTATCGATGGACTCGTCAGCGAACTCATCATAAACCAGAATATCATCGGCCCTATACTGACTTTTGAATCCCCCGATGGCTCCGCCAACACGTCTGACTGGGTGTTTAATCTGGTCTATGAAAACATACTTTTCGGCGGCGATATTGCAAAGTCTAGTGACATAAATTTGATTTTCCAGAATCTTTTTACGGGAAACTCCTTGCTCTTTGTGGAGGCTCTGCAGAATGCATCCTTATTTCTACAAAAGGATGGATGGTACGCTCTATAAACGAACCTGATGCAGAAAAAGTCATCACCGGGCCTCACGAAGGATTTAACGAATCAATAATTCACAATCTTGCACTGCTCCGCAGAAAAATTACAAATCCAGCCTTGAGTTATGAATTTTTTTCACTTGGCAGAAAAACTGAAACAACTATATGTATCTGTTATATGGATGGTCTTGCTGACGGCAAAATACTTGCCGAAGTAAGGAAAAGAATCAAAAAAATAGATATAGACTGCGTTCTGGATACAGAGTATGTAGAAGAGATTATCAAAGACGGACGTTATTCACTTTTTAAAACAACAGGATCTACACAAAGACCTGATGTAGCTGCCGCAAAGATACTGGAAGGCAGAATTGTGCTGATTATAAACGGCTCTCCTGTTGCTGCCACTCTCCCATTTGTCTTTATAGAGTATTTCCAGACTGCCGACGATTATTACTCGGATGCATATTACGCATCATTTAACAGGATTTTAAGACTTACTGGCTTTTTTCTGACTATCAGTCTTCCCGCAATTTATCTGTCGCTTATTACCCTGCACATGGAAATGCTGCCACTTAAGTTTCTCGTGTCTGCAGCGCAGTCGAGAACTGGAATGCCTCTTTCTTCATTTGCTGAGATTATAGTTATTATCTTTGTTTTTGAGATGATAAGAGAAGGAAGTTCTAGGATACCAGCCAGCATTGGTACGGCTTTTTCTATAGTCGGAGGTATTGTACTGGGACAGGCTTCTGTTGAAGCAAAATTTGTGAGTCTGCCTATAGTCATTATCGTGTCATTTGCATGTATAACCGGGATGATTGTACCTGAACTGCGGGGTCCTGCCATATTTCTGAGATTTATGCTGTTGCTTTTGGCTCATGTTGCCGGAATGTTTGGATATATGGCAGGAATACTTTTTACCGTGTTTATGATATGCGGGCTTGAGTCATTTTCTATTCCGTATGCATCTCTCACAGCTAGAAATATCGGACAGACATTTGCAGATACATTTATACGCATGCCCTGGCCTAAAATGAAAAAACGCCCTAAGGTATCTGATACCCGGGACGTTACTCGGCAGAGGTGAATTATGAAGTTTTGTAAATTAAAAACTGCTCTGATTTTGATGATTATCACACTGGTTGTAATCGGATTTACCGGATGCAGCAGCAGAGAACTTGATCAGATAGCT
>JAFYUX010000164.1 GCA_017549385.1 Bacillota bacterium | reverse complement strand
TGTTGATTTTAACAGAGACGAAGAGGGCAATCTCCTTTTCACTCGTGAGGGTGGTCATTCTGAAAAACGTATCCTCTACCATCAGGATGTTACGGGCAAAGAGATTATGATTAAGCTCATTCAGAGGGTGAGAGAACGTTTCAATATTGATATAAGAGAATACACAACCATGATAGATCTCATAACGAAAGACAACTGCTGTCACGGAATAGTTATGCGCGACGCCGGAGGTGTCACAAAGGCTGTGGGGGCTGGAGCTGTAGTGCTTGCTACAGGGGGCCTTGGGGGATTATTCGTTAATTCTACAAATTTCCCTCATATCACTGGTGATGGTTTTGCTATCGCATTACGTCATGGTGTGGAGCTGCAGAATATCGAGTATATTCAGATCCATCCTACTGTGCTTTACAGCAAAAAGCCTGGTCGCAGATTCCTTATTTCCGAGTCTGTTCGCGGTGAGGGTGCTAAGCTTTACAATGAAAATCACGAAAGGTTTGTAGACGAGCTTCTGCCTCGTGATGTGGTGGCGGGAGCCATCCGTAAGGAGATGGAAAAGTTCGGTACCGAGTATGTATATCTCAGTCTGGAGGATATCCCTACTGATGAGATTCTTGCGCATTTTCCAAATATCTATCAGCGTTGTCTGGAAGAAGGTTACGATATTACAAAGGAAATGATCCCTGTAACTCCTGCTCAGCATTATCTGATGGGCGGTATTATGGCAGATACTTTCGGCCACACAACTATGAAAGGTCTCTATGCTGTAGGTGAAACTGCCTGCAATGGTGTTCACGGTGCAAATCGTCTTGCCAGCAATTCCCTTCTGGAAAGTCTTGTTTTCGCAGAAAACGCGGCCAAGGCTCTGGTGGCAGAAACTGATTTCGACTCCGTTCAACAGTATGCAGCGAAGGTAAACACAGGCAAATACCCTGAACAGTCGATTTTAGACAGGGAAAATAGAGAACTTATCATGGGTGAAATCAAAAAGAGAGGCAGAGAGTTTTATGATAAATGGTTTAACATTTAAAGTTGATATAGATGATTACATCATGGATGCGCTGAAAGAAGATATCACCTGGGGAGATATTTCCACTGAGGCGGTTGTCCGTGGCAAGGTTTCGGGACATGTGCAGCTCATTGCAAAAGAGAGTTGCATACTCTGTGGAATAGATGTTTTCCGCAGAACTTTTGAGCTTCTGGATCCTGGCACGGTGTTTGAAACGGAGTTTCGTGATGGCGACGCCATCGAAAAAGGCACATTGGTAGGGATTGTTAGGGGAGATATTGCAGTTCTTCTCTCTGGGGAGCGTACAGCTCTCAATTATCTGCAGCGCATGAGCGGTATTGCTACGCACACTAAAAAATATGCAGATGTATTGGCACCATACAATACGCAGCTTTTAGATACCAGAAAGACAACGCCAAACATGCGTCCTTTTGAAAAGTATGCTGTTACGGTTGGTGGCGGTCGTAACCACAGATACAATCTGTCTGACGGCGTAATGCTCAAGGACAATCATATCGGTGCTGCCGGCAGTATTAAAAAAGCTGTGGAGATGGCAAGAGAAGTAGCACCTTTTGTGCGCAAAATTGAGGTTGAGACTGAAACTCTTGAGATGGTTCAGGAGGCTATAGATGCAGGTGCAGACATCATTATGCTGGATAATATGGATGATGAAACTATGAAAAAGGCTGTTGAGATGATTGCGGGCAGAGCTGAAACAGAGTGTTCTGGAAATGTTACTATTGAACGTCTCATTAGAATTGCAGAGACTGGTGTTGATTATGTTTCTTGCGGTGCCCTGACTTACGGTGCTCCTATAATCGACTTTTCTCTTAAAAATCTCCAGCCTGATGTATAGAGGTTATACATTACAGCTGTATATACAGTTGTAAACTCATTTGCTTGACTCTGCCGGTTTTAGGTGGCAAAATGTAAGTGGATGAAATTTTCGAAAGTTAAAATTTAAAATGTTTTATTTAGGAATTTAATGAAATTCAAAATAAGCGTTTTTAGTCACAAGGAGGACCCTGTGAAAATAGACGGAACATCACGCAGAAAAAAAATACTCGAAGTGCTTCGCGAGGCCGGTGGTCCGGTTTCGGGTTCGTTTCTTTCAAAGGCAGTCGGCGTGAGCCGTCAGATTGTTGTGCAGGATATTGCGCTTCTTCGTGCATCAAACGAAGATATTATTTCTACACCGCGAGGCTATGTGATTATAGATCCAAATGCTGAGGGTTACACGCGTCGTTATTGCGTGGCACATTCGGACGAGCAGATGGAAAACGAACTCAATGTTTTCGTTGATCTGGGTGCCGAAATTGTAGACGTTATCGTCGAGCATCCTATCTATGGCGAAATCCACGGTAATCTCAACCTCACAAGCAGACGTGACGTGCAGATGTTTGTAGAAAAGTTTAACCAGTACAAAGAAGCGGCTCCTCTCATGAATGTCTCAGCTGGTATTCACAGCCACACTGCCAAGGCCGATAGCATAGCTATCTTGGATGATATCGAAAAAGCACTGGCAGAGGCAGGTTATCTGCTCTCAGTGTCAAATTAGGAAAGGCAGGAAGGTAATGAATTTTCTCGAAGAAAGAATTTTAAAAGACGGTATCGTAAAAGAAGGTAACGTGCTCAAGGTTGACAGTTTTATCAATCACCAGATGGACATCAAGCTTATCTATGAGATGGGCGCTGAGTTCAAGAGACGTTTTGCAGACAAGGAAATCAACAAGATTCTCACAATTGAGGCTTCTGGTATCGGTATCGCTTGTCTTGTAGCGATGCATTTTGACGTTCCTGTTGTTTTCGCTAAAAAGGCAAAGAGCA
>JAFYUX010000163.1 GCA_017549385.1 Bacillota bacterium | reverse complement strand
TAGGGTTAGATAGGGCAAAAGTACTTGTTAAAGAGTTTAATCCATTAGAGAAATTAAGAAGAAAACAGCAGATTTTCTTTGAGCAGTATAAAGATGGCGATTTTGCTGGCATTATAAATGAAGTTAAGCGAATAAAATAGCTGTTATTGTAGCTCAAAATCATATATATATAAAGGAAAGAATAATTCAACCGTATGACTAAGTCATACGGTTTTTTATTTTATCCCTGCAAATAATTTGTTAGCTTATGTTTCTATATAATGTTTACAAACAAATAATTGACAGAATCTATGACTGGGTCTATAATTGTTTTAAAGGTAGTTTGCGTACATATAATGTGTGATAATCACTTAAATGTTAAGGATTTGTCGAATATGTGCAGGACTACCTATAGTAGGATTGTTTAGATGTAGTGTGATTAAAAACAAATTTATTATACTTTTTATTCAGGAGGTAAATTTAAATGAGCTTTGTTGATGCACGCAGAAAAGTTATCGCTAAGGTTGGTGATAATACTTGGGTATTCAAGGCAGCAGATGGTGCTGTTATTGAAAAGCCAGCTGATGTAGCAGAAGAACTTACAGCAGCTTTAGCAGAAATGGCTAAGGCACAGGAAAAGGTATCTGGTGTTAACGTTGCTACTGTAGAAGTAGGCGGCCAGACTTTAGAAGTTGAAGTAGAAAGAATTCTCGACTTAAAGGTTGGCGACCTTCTTTCAGAAACTGCAGCTCTTTATCCAGAAAAGGAAGCTCTCATCTCATTTGATGGTACAAAGAGAGTTAATTATAAGAAGTTTAATGATGATGCTATCGCTTTCGCGAAGTATCTCCTCAGCATCGGCGTAAAGAAGGGCGATCATGTTGCTCTTTGGATGGCTAACGGCGTAGAATCTTTCACAGCTGCTTATGCTATCAGCAAGATCGGTGCTGTATTAGCACCATTCACACCTTATGAAAAGCAGGATATGATGGAAGAACTCGTTAGAAGAGCACAGGTTTCTACATTTATCCTTTACAGAGGTGCTAAGGTACACGAAAATATCGAAATGCTCGTTGACGATATGTACCCAGAAATCAAGACTCAGAAGTATGGCGAATTAAACATCGAAAAGGCTCCATTACTCAAGAGAGTTATCCTTGTTGATGCTACTGATGAGTTTGCATATCCTGGCGTATACGATTTCCATGCTGCTATGGAAGAAGGTCGTGCTATGCCTGATGACGAATTCATCGCTAGA
This sequence comes from Bacillota bacterium, assembly GCA_017549385.1. Classification (GTDB taxonomy): domain Bacteria; phylum Bacillota; class Clostridia; order Peptostreptococcales; family Anaerovoracaceae; genus RGIG7444. The sequence goes on along the minus strand of JAFYUX010000163.1, from coordinate 3,836 downwards.
CAGGACGAATTCACAGTTAAGGATGCTGCATATATCATCCACACATCTGGTTCAACAGGTTTCCCTAAGGGCGTAATGCTTTCACATCTCAATGTAGTTGAAAATTCATTCGCTATGAAGAATCAGATGTCTCTCGACGAAAATGACAAGATGTGTGTACAGATTCAGCTCTTCCACACATTCGGTTCTGTTGCGTCTGCAATGCCTTCTATCCATGCTGGTATTCCTATGGTACTCACAAGCAGATTTAAGCCAGGCGAATCTCTCGAAATGATTCAGAGAGAAAGATGTACTACTGTTTGCGGTGTTCCTACTATGTTCATCGGCTTCATCGAAGAACTCAAAAAGAACCCAGACAAGTACGAAGTATCTTGCATGAGCAAGGGTATTACTGCTGGTGCTCCATGTCCTGAAAAGATGGTAAGAGAAATCGAAGAAATAATGCACATGAAGAACATCATCATCTGCTACGGTCTTACAGAAACATCTCCATGTGTATCAGGCACAAAGGTAAATGATCCTGTAGAAGTAAAGGGTAACACTGTTGGTCACCTCATGCCAGGCGTAGAAGTTAAGTTTATCGACCCAGATACTCTCGAAGATTTACCAATGGGCGAATCAGGTGAAATCTGCGTTAAGGGTTACAGCCTTATGATGGGCTACCTCAATGATCCTGAAAAGACAAAGAACACATATACTCCAGATGGCGTTTGGATGAGAACAGGCGATATCGGTTCTATGGACGAAAACGGTTACATCAAGATTGGTGACAGATTAAAGGATATCATCATCAGAAGTGGTGAAAATATCAGCCCAGGTGAAGTAGAAAAGGTTCTCAGAGCTCACCCTGCAATTGCTGATGCTTATGTAATCGGCGTTAAGGACTACAAGTATGGCGAAATCGTAGGTTGTTTCTGCAGATTCAATGACGGTATGTCTGTTTCAGCTGAAGACCTCAGAGCTCACTGCGTAGGCAAGACTCCTACACTTTCTATCCCATCTTACTACTGGTTCGTAGAAGAATTCCCACTTCTCAACAATGGTAAGGTATCAAAGCCAGAGCTCAGAAAGATCGCTGAAGCAACAAAGGAAGATATGCCAAAGATCGAAGCTCCTAAGAAAAAATAAAATCATTTAAAGTTCTATATGTGTAAAGAGGGTGAAAAAGTGATGTTTGATATTAATGAACAAATGACTTATATGGTATATGTCATGCAGAAAAGAATGCGTAGACAGATGACTATGGCACTCGACAGGGACGATATTACACTTGAACAGTTTGTAGTACTTTATAATCTTCTGAACCAGGATGGTATCAACCAGAAGAACTTATCACACAAGGTAGATAAGGACCAGGCTACACTGGCTCGTATCCTTGACATCCTTGAAATAAAGGGTTATGTAGTGAGAAAGACTACTGAAAAAGACAGAAGAGCTTTCCTCGTATTCATTACAGATCCAGGCAAGGCAAAGGTAAAGGAAATCGCAAGACGTCTCGGTCATGTTCATGATCGTATCGTTAAGGATATTCCACCTGAAAGAGTTGAGCTCTTCGTTGATCTCATTAAGCAGATGAACGAAAACCTCGCAAAACAGATGAGCGAATAACATTTGTACAACAAAATGCAGACCGGTGCATCAGCATCGGTCTGTTTTTTTAGTTATAAATTTCTGTACAGGGTATGTAAAAAAGGATTATAATATTCTAAAGTATAGTGTTAAAAAGGGGTACTATATACATAAGGACTATATTTCAATCGAAATTACAGATTAATAATATAAAAAGAAACGGCAGGTGATCAAAATGCGCATATTCGCATTATCAGATCCGCATCTGTCCACGGTGTCAGACAAACCAATGGATGTATTCGGCACACGCTGGAAAGATCACGACACAAGAATAAGAGAAAACTGGTTAGAAAATATAACAGAAGATGATATTGTACTCATCCCTGGAGACCTTTCCTGGGGGCTCAAATTCGAAGAAGTTTTGCCGGATCTGGAATGGATCAGCAAGCTTCCAGGCCTCAAACTTATAACAAAAGGCAATCACGATCTCTGGTGGACATCTTTAAAAAGGCTCAACAGCCTCTTCGAAAACATGATCTTCCTTCATAACAACCACTACGATGCCTCCGGCATCGCGATTTGTGGCACAAGAGGATGGACAATTCCTCAGATGTCGCAGGAGTGGACAGAACATGACGAAAAAATATATAGAAGAGAACTTTTAAGACTTGATGCAGCACTTCAATCAGCATCAAAGAGTAATCCAGAAAAAATCATCGTAGCTATGCATTATCCTCCGACAGATTATAGAGGAAGTAACACTGCATTTACGGATATTATAGAAAAATATAACGTTTCAGACGTTGTATACGGACATTTACACGGAAATGACGCTGCCAGAAACGCATATAACGGAAAGAGAGCAGGTATCAGATACAAGCTTGTATCTTCAGATTGTGTTAATTTCTGTCCGCAGTTGATATATGAAAAGGAGTAACAGACATGTCAGAAAGAAAAAGAGCGGTACTTGTAGTAATGGACAGCCTTGGAGTAGGGGCAATGCCTGATGCGGCAGAGTATGGCGATGCAGGTTCATCAACTATAAATCACATTGTTGAGAAGCTTCCAGAAATCAATATTCCAAACCTTATCAATCTTGGATTTGGTAATATTGAAGGCGTAGAAATCCCAGGTGGCAAAAACGTGATGCCGGAGGCATCCTATGGCAGAGCTGCAGAGCTTTCTTCTGGTAAAGATACTATTACTGGTCATTGGGAACTAGCTGGTATTATTACAGAAACTCCATTCCAGACATTTACTGATACAGGTTTCCCAGAAGCATTTATCAAGGCATTTGAAGATCGTATCGGCAGAAAGGTACTTGGCAATTATTCAAGTTCAGGTACTGAAATTATTGAAAAATGGGGCGAAGAGCATAAAAAGACAGGTTATCCTATCGTTTATACATCTGCAGACAGTGTATTCCAGATTGCAGCAAATACAGCAGTTATTCCTTTAGAAGAACTTTATGAAATCTGCCAGGCTGCAAGAGAGCTTCTTGTAGGTGAATTCCTGGTTGGTCGTGTAATTGCGCGTCCATTTACAGAAGAAAACGGTGTATATACAAGAACTTCAGACAGAAGAGACTATTCTGTAGATCCTCCAAAGGATACTGTTCTCGACGAAATCAAAAATGCAGGTCTCGAAGTATGTGCTGTTGGCAAGATTTCTGATATCTTTAACGACAATGGTATTACTCAGTCTATCCATACAAAGGACAATATGCAGGGTGTTGATGCTGTTATTGATTATCTCAAGAGAAGCGAAAGCGGTCTTATCTTTGCAAACCTTGTAGATTTTGACGCAAAATACGGTCACAGAAGAGATCCTGAAGGTTACGGTCACGCAATCGAAGAGTTTGATGCCCGTATTCCTGACATCATGGCAGCTATGGGGGATAAGGATATTCTGATTCTCTGCGCTGATCATGGTAATGATCCTGTACATGAGGGATGGAACCATACTAGAGAATATATTCCTGTAATTATTTACGGAAAAGAAATTATGGTTAACAATAACCTTGGAACACTTTCTTCATTTGCAGATGTTGGTGCAACTATCTGTGATTATCTTGGTGTGCCTACAGATGGTGCAGGCGAAAGCATACTTGATAGGATTTTAAAATAGTAAACAGGTGAGATATGTCTAGAAAACAGCGTATTGATACAGAAGCGGTTTACCTTAGTAGCAGATTGGTATCAAAATTTAGAATGATACCGAGATTTCCACTGTCTGTGGTAGAGGCGCCTTTAGGGTACGGAAAAACT